>CALMBJ010000293.1 GCA_937860175.1 uncultured Actinomycetes bacterium | reverse complement strand
CAACAACTACAGCGCTTTTACGCGCTCGCACAATTGCAGATGCTGCCAAATCACTAACTGGATCTAAGGATGTTTCACTCTCTTTTGCTCCAAACACAAGTAATGACCGTTTAGCTGGTTTTGCTGGCGATGGAAAAACAATGACATCACGTATGTTGGATGGCACCTTCCCTCCATACCGCCACCTACTTCCACAAGATGTAACAACCACAGCACTTATTGAGGTTGCAACACTTCTGGATTCAGTACGCCGTGTTGCACTTGTAACTGACAAAACAGTTCCACTACGCCTAGATTTCAACAACAACACCTTGTCACTTGAAGCAGGTGCTGGCGAAGAGGCACAAGCAACTGAAGCGATTGAAATTCTTTTAACAGGTGAACCAATCTCAATCGCCTTCAACCCAACATTTTTAGCTGATGGTCTTAATGCGGTTGGAACAAAGTTTGTTCAAATCTCATTTACTGGTTCTAACAAGCCGGCGATCTTGATGGGTAAGAGCGATAAGGATGGCGCGCTTGTTGAGAGCTACCGCTATCTATTAATGCCAATGCGTTACGCATCCTAAACTTAGGTAACACGTGCGTATTAATAAGTTGGCTCTCACCAACTTTCGCTCCTACAACTCTCTCGAGTTAGAGCTTCAACCTGGAGTCATAACCTTTATTGGTGATAACGGTTCAGGTAAAACCAATATCGCCGAATCCTTGATTTATTTAGCCTTTCTCTCCTCACACCGGGTTTCAAACAATGTTCCACTTATTTCACTTGGTAACCAACAAGCAATTATCCGTGCAGAGGTTCAACGTGAAGATCGAACACTACAAATTGATTTAGAGATCAACGCGAGCAAAGCAAACCGTGCACGAATTAATGGAAACCCAACACGAAGCCAACGTGAAATTTTGGGCGCGATTCAAATTGTTTACTTTTCACCTGAAGATCTAGATCTAGTGCGTGGAGAGCCAGGAACTCGCCGCGATTTTCTAGACAGGCTCTTAATCACTAGAACCCCACGTTTAGCAGGGGTTATCGCTGATTATGAGCGGGTAGTTAAGCAACGCAACGCGCTACTAAAAACCAGAACATCGGCTGCAGCACTTGCTCCCTGGAATGAACAACTAATCAAGCTAGGAGCCGAGTTAACAGCTGAACGAATCGCATTAATTGATGCACTTAACCCTTATGTGGCAAAGAACTACGCAAATTTAAATGAGGTAAAGCCCGCCTCTATCTCTTATAAGTGCAGCACTGAAGGTGTCACACCTTCTATTGAAGAAAATATCAAGGTTTTAACCACCCGTTTAGATGAGGTTGCATACCAAGAGATCGAACGCGGGGTCTCTTTAATCGGCCCCCACCGCGATGATCTACATTTACAACTTGGTGATTTTCCTGCAAAGGGTTATGCAAGCCATGGCGAATCCTGGTCGATGGCGATCTCACTACGTATCGGATCCTTTAACCTTTTGAAATCTGAAGGTGGATCCCCAATTTTAATTCTGGATGATGTCTTTGCCGAACTTGATACCTCGCGCAGAATTCAACTAATGTCTGCAACCCAATTAGCAGAACAAACATTTATTACCGCAGCTGTTGAAAGTGATCTACCATCAGAGTTGTTAACACAAAGGTTTTATGTAACACCTGGTGTTGTTAAGAAAGGAAAGAGTTAATGACTAACCGCGACTTAGCTCTTGATCTTTTTAAGTCATTTAAAACAGGTGTTACCCGCAAAACAAACAAACCCGCACCCACACCACAAATTGGTAAAGCAGGAGACCCTGAAT
Organism: uncultured Actinomycetes bacterium; assembly: GCA_937860175.1. Lineage (GTDB taxonomy): Bacteria > Actinomycetota > Actinomycetes > Nanopelagicales > Nanopelagicaceae > Planktophila. The sequence continues at coordinate 953 of CALMBJ010000293.1, read as the reverse complement.
TAATTGGCGGTGTGTTAAATAATTTAATCTCAGATCGCGAATGGGATTCAGGGCTTGCTGAAGGAAATCTTTTTGTTAATTGGAAAAATATTGTTGGTGATGAGATCGCACAACATGCACAACCAATCTCAGTTTTAGATAATGTTTTAACAATTCAAAGCTCATCAACAGCATGGGCTACCCAGTTGAATTTAATCGCAACAGATTTACTGGCCACGATCCAAAAGGATGCCACCGGGGTGCTTATTGAGCGGTTGGCGATCATCGGTCCCCAAACCCCAACCTGGAAGAAGGGTGTCCGCACCATCCGTAACGCCCGCGGCCCCAGAGACACCTACAACTGAGCCTCACCCACTATCCACCCTCAACTCCACGCTCAAAGTTCGGCTATACCCGTCCACAAGGCTTTTTTTGGCTATGTATAACCGCCATTTACGACTAGGATAATCCCGTTCCGAGAGGCAAAACCTCTCCAAACGCCCTCACAGGCGATTTCAGCGATCTAGACGGGAGGTGTTCACATGGCCGAGAGCTCATATAACGCCTCCAACATCACCGTCCTAGAAGGTCTAGAGGCGGTCCGAAAGCGCCCCGGCATGTACATCGGCTCAACTGGTGAGCGCGGGCTACACCACCTGGTTTACGAAGTCGTCGATAACTCAGTTGATGAAGCACTCGCTGGTTACTGCACTGAAATTAATGTCACCTTGTTAGCAGATGGTGGTGTTGAAGTAATTGATAACGGTCGTGGAATTCCAGTTGATATCCACCCAGTTGAGAAAAAACCAGCGCTTGAAGTTGTTCTTACAGTTTTACACGCAGGTGGAAAGTTTGGAGATGGTGGTTACTCAGTCTCTGGTGGTCTACATGGTGTTGGTATCTCCGTTGTTAATGCGCTTAGTACAGATCTTTCAGTAATTGTTCAACGTGATGGATCATTTTGGTACCAGGAT
>CALMBJ010000292.1 GCA_937860175.1 uncultured Actinomycetes bacterium | reverse complement strand
GGCTGGGCCAACTCGTTGGGATTGTTCAGGATTAACGATGCGTTCATTCCAAAAAGCTGGCGTCTCACTCCCGCATTCCTCGCGCATCCAAGTTAAATATGGAAAGAACATTCCCGCTTCATCATTGAAACCCGGAGATTTACTGTTTTTCGGGAAGCCAATCAGCCATGTTTCGATTTACATGGGTGGCGGAAAGATGGTTCAGGCACCTCGCCCAGGAAAAAGAGTTGAGGTAGTTAAGTTTGTAACGATGTTTGGAAAGAAACCATTTGTCGGAGCACGTCGATTGTGATGAGGAAAAAATACTCAATGAGAAGAATTGTTCTGCTTTTGATGATTGCCCTACTTGTGCCACCAGCCATAGGTAATGCGACAAATCACAAACCGACCCTTGCTCAGATTGAAGCGGCGAAAAAAGCTGAAGCGGCAAAGAAGAAAGTTGCAGCCGATGCGCTCAAGCGGTTGGAAAGGGCTCGCGGAAATCTGCGGGCCTTGACCGCGATTGCAAAGGCGGCAGATGCAAAATACCTTGCAGCTCGCAATGAGCTATCTCGAGCAACAGCAAAATCTAATGCAGCCGCTAAGGTGTATGAAGAAGCGGTTGCATCTGTTGCATTTACGCACCGAGAAATCGGTAAGTTAGCGGTACATGCGTATCGAACTGGCGGAGGCCTTACCGATATCGAAATGCTCCTTGACGCACGAGGTCCGCAAGAGTTGATGGATCGAATTTCCACCCTCGATAACTTAGGTGCGACAAATAAAACAGCCTTGTCTCGATTTAAATCGGCAGAGGATAAGGCCCAGAAAGCAAGGGTGATTGCTGATGCTGCGCGTGAAGAACAACGGGTCGTAACAATTCGTGTTGCAGATGCAAAGAAAGAGGCTGATGATGCCCGCGCGGAACAGCAAAAAGAGGTAGATAAACTTCAAGTCGTTCAGGATAAATTGCAGCGAGATCTAGCCTCTGCAAAGAGAGTCCGAATCACGCTGGAACAACGTCGACAGCTTGCAATCCTTGAAGAAACACGCGCAAATGAGGCAACC
>CALMBJ010000291.1 GCA_937860175.1 uncultured Actinomycetes bacterium | reverse complement strand
GATCGTCGGCAGCGTCAGATGTGTATAAGAGACAGTATGTTTACCATCAACATCAGCATCTGCCATCAAAATAATCTTGTGGTAGCGCAGCTTTTCAATATCAAAATCATCATGCACACCAGTACCAAGTGCGGTAATTAGTGCTTGGACTTCATTGTTTTGCAGAACACGGTCGATGCGCGCTTTTTCTACATTCAAAATCTTTCCGCGGATTGGAAGAACAGCTTGGTTGCGTGAATCACGGCCACCCTTGGTTGAACCACCCGCTGAATCACCTTCGACAATGTAAAGCTCGCACTTTGTTGGATCGGTCCATTGGCAATCAGCTAACTTGCCCGGCATTCCACGACCTTCAAGTAAACCTTTTCGGTTACGACTTAGGTCGCGCGCCTTACGAGCGGCAACACGTGCAGCGGCTGCATCAATGCTTTTACGCACGATTTCCTTGCCTTCTGCAGGGTTTTGCTCAAACCAGGAGGTTAGCTCTTCATTAACAATCTTTTGAGTAAATGTCTTTGCCTCTGAGTTACCAAGTTTGGTTTTTGTCTGTCCTTCAAACTGTGGCTCTGCAAGTTTAATAGAAACAATTGCAGTTAAACCTTCGCGAACATCATCACCAGTTAAGCGATCCTCTTTTTTGCGAATAAAACCTTGTTCTTCACCAAACTTATTTACGATTGAAGTTAACGCGGTACGGAAACCCTCTTCATGTGCGCCACCTTCGTGGGTATGAATAGTGTTTGCGAAGGTGTAAACAGATTCGGAAAAACCTGCATTCCACTGCATTGACACCTCTAGTGAAATCTTGTTCTTTTTATCCTCTGATGCAAAAGAGATAATTGATTTGTGGGTTTCACCACGGGTTGAATTTAAATGTTTAACAAAATCTGCGATTCCACCATCGTATTGATAGCGCACAGTTAACTGCTCACCCTTTTCATCAACATGGCCTGCGCGCATATCGGTTAAAGTTAAAATTAAACCTTTATTGAGAAAAGCCATTTCGCGGAAACGTGTTGATAAAACTTCAAAGGAAAAATCTGTGGTTTCAAAGATCTCTTTTGATGGCCAGAATTGAACAGTTGTTCCAGCCTTCTTTGACTCATCACCTTTGCGAACTGGTGCGGTCGGTACACCTAACTTGTAATCCTGGTACCAAAATGATCCATCACGTTGAACAATTACTGAAAGATCTGTACTGAGTGCGTTTACAACTGAGATACCAACAC
>CALMBJ010000290.1 GCA_937860175.1 uncultured Actinomycetes bacterium | reverse complement strand
CCTGCTTAGCGCACTGCTCGCGGGTTAGGTTGAAGGCAGATAGATCTGCGCTTTGAAATGGCAGCGCAGTGATCTCCAGTTTGTGTTGAATCCAAGTCACAGATTGTTCACAGAAATGACATTGGCCGTCATAGATGACCACTACTTCCAACTCGCGTCTCACACCCCTAAGGGTAGGCTTAATTAGTAAGAATCGCTCTCTGTCACGCAATGGAGGTTTCAATGCAATTGTGGATGTGGTTTGCCGCAGCGGGTGTGTTGTTGATCGTTGAGATGCTTACAGTTGATCTGCTCTTTGCCTCACTCGCTTTTTCAGCGCTGCTTGCTGCAGGTGCCAATGCGCTCGGTTATGGAGTTGCAATTCAAGGTGTTGTCTTTGGTATTGGAGCGGTGACCTCGCTTTTGTTCTTGCGTCCAATTGCGCTTCGACACTTGAAGAAAAAGCCGGCAGATCATGCGACAAATGTTGAAGCATTGATTGGTGCACCGGCTGTTGCATTGACTGTTATCACCGAACTTGATGGTCAGGTAAAGCTCAGTGGTGAGCCATGGAGTGCCAGAACCAATAAGGGTGAGATTGAAAGTGGCGCACGTCTAGAAGTTATAGCTATAGAGGGTGTAACTGCAGTAGTTAAGCGAAAGGGATAGATACAGATGGTTTCCTATGGAGTCCTAGCTTTACTGATCGTCATCTTTGGAGTTGTTCTATCCAGATCGATCAAGATTATTCCTCAGGCAAGTGCTGGAATCGTTGAACGCCTTGGCCGCTACCACCGCACATTAGGTGCTGGCCTAGTTCTGATCATTCCATTTATCGATCGCCTGCGCCCATTGCTAGATATGCGTGAACGGGTTGTTTCATTTCCACCACAACCAGTTATTACTGAGGATAACTTGGTAGTTTCAATTGACACCGTTATCTACTTCCAGGTGACAAATCCTAAATCTGCGATCTATGAGATCGAAAACTTTATCCAGGGTATCGAACAACTAACTGTTACAACCCTACGTAACGTGGTGGGTGGGCTTGATCTTGAGGCTGCGCTAACTTCACGTGATTCGATTAACGCTGCACTGCGCGGTGTTCTAGATGATGCCACCGGCAAGTGGGGTGTGCGTGTAAACCTGTCTCTTATACACATCTCCGAGCCCACGAGACAGGCAGAAATCT
>CALMBJ010000289.1 GCA_937860175.1 uncultured Actinomycetes bacterium | reverse complement strand
ACACAGAGTAGATCGTCGGCAGCGTCAGATGTGTATAAGAGACAGCTGCAGCTCGAGTAAGGATTGGAAGGTTGAGATCTTGCGCGCGGATCCGTTCTGGATTGGATTGTGAGATTGCATTTGAGTACACCACAAGATCTGAGCCATCCACATTTTCAGCTGCGTGGGAGGTAGACACCTTTGCGCCAAGCGCAGATAGTGCGGTGACAACCGATGAATCCTTTGCATCAGAACCGCTCACGATAATTCCGTGTGAAAGGGCGATACGTGCAAGTCCGCTCATGCCCGCGCCACCGATGCCTACAAAGTGGATGCGCTTTCCGATTAAGGATGAAAGTTGTGGTCTCATGAGTTCATCGCAAACTCTGCTAAGGCAACAATCTTTGCAGCCGCATGCAAGTCATGTGAATCACCTGCAACAGGTGCAGCTGAGGATCTTTCAAGCAAAGCGGTTAGGTTATTTGTAATAAATTGTGCGGTGAAATCTCGTTGAGCGATGACTTCAGCACGTCCAGCCTCAACCAGAGAAGCAGCGTTGACCAGCTGTTCTCCATTTCCAATTGGTAGCGGCACAAAAAGAGCGTAACGTCCCAATGCACGAAACTCGCTGCACGTCACTGCGCCGCTTCTTGCAATGATTAAATCCGCTGCCAAGTAAGCATCTGCCATAGCCTCGATGTAGGGCACAGCTCTGTATCCACCAATGTCCTGCGGTAGTGCGTTGAGTTTTCCGACTGAATGCAAAACAGATACGCCCTGGCCGTTAAATGTTGAAACACAATCAGCGATTACCGCATTGATTGCCACCGAACCTTGGGAGCCGCCCATAACCACAACAAGTGGAGCCGCTTCAGAAAATCCCAAGCGCTTCTTTGCAAGTGATCTAGCTTTGCCCCAATCAGCCACTGACTCAATAACGCCTTGGGCTACATCGGTACGCAGAGGAAGGCCAGCAAGTAAAGCGCCAGAAAAACATCCATCTTCGACCGGGTGTGCAACAGCCAAGTGCGAGGTAAATCGTGCGCCAAGGCGATTGGCCCATCCAGGCTTTGCATTTGCTTCGTGGATAACAATGGGGGTTCTAGTCAACGCTGCAGCCAGATATGCAGGTGCACTGACATAGCCGCCAAACCCAATCAAAAGATCGGCCTTCTTAACTACCTTGATAGATGAAATTACAGATGAAAAAAGATCAATCGGGACCCGTAGCCAAGATGCAGATGGTTTTCTGGAGATTCTTACCCGCGCAATAGTAAAGAGTTCAAAGCCTGCAGCTGGAACTAGTGACATCTCTAGACCGCTTTTAGTACCGAGCAAGATGCATCTGTCAGATGGATTTGATCTCATCCACTCCTGTCTCTTATACACATCTGACGCTGCCGACGATCTACTCTGTGTA
>CALMBJ010000288.1 GCA_937860175.1 uncultured Actinomycetes bacterium | reverse complement strand
CTGCCTGTCTCGTGGGCTCGGAGATGTGTATAAGAGACAGGGCATTGTTAATGCTGGCGCAAAGGAAAGTTTTGAGCGATCAGAGTCTGATGTAATTCTGCGCAACGCATTTATTGATGTGGTGGGGTTAGATCGAAAGATTGCTGTGGTTGTTGATCCTTCTATTGATACAAATACTCCAGCGGCACGTGAGACCCGAACATCAGAGGCTCCAAATGATCCGGTGCAGTTAACTGGTGCTGCGTTGTTGGCTAAGGAACTTGGCGCAAAAGTTATTGAAGGTAAGTAATAGATGTCAGGTATGTATGAAGGTGCGATTCAAGATCTCATTGATGCGTTAGGACGTTTGCCTGGTATTGGTCCAAAGAGCGCGCAACGAATCGCTTTTCATATCTTGCAATCTGATTCCGAAGTTGCATCAGCTTTGGTTGATTCAATTCGCGTTGTAAAGGAACGAGTTAAGTTTTGTATTCAATGCGGAAATGTTTCGGAAGAGGATGAGTGCCGAATCTGTCGCGATCCTCGTCGCGACAACACAATCATTTGTGTAGTTGAAGAGAGTAAGGATGTAATTGCAATTGAACGTACCCGCGAATTCCGCGGTAAGTACCATGTGCTCGGTGGAGCGATCTCTCCAATCGATGGCATTGGTCCAGAACAACTTCGTATTCGCGAGCTAATGGTTCGTTTGGCAGATGCGGGAATCGTTGAGGTCATCCTGGCTACAGATCCAAACCTTGAGGGCGAGGCGACAGCTACCTATCTCTCCCGCCTGATTAAGCCGATGGAGATCAAGGTTTCTCGTTTGGCCAGTGGCCTGCCGGTAGGCGGAGATCTGGAGTACGCCGATGAGGTCACGCTTGGTCGTGCCTTTGAAGGCCGCAGGGATGTTTAATCTCATTATTTGAAACGTACGCTGTCTCATTATTTAAGAAACGCCTGAAATCGGGTAGCCCCAGATAGATATCTAGTTCATGATTGAGCCATGGGACTCATTGTTCAGAAATATGGCGGCTCTTCAGTTGCCGATGCCGAGGGCATGAAGCGGGTAGCTAACAGGATTGTGGCGGCCAAGCGGGATGGAAATCAGGTCGTTGTAGTCGTTTCAGCGATGGGCGATACCACCGATGAATTGATTGATTTAGCGGAACAGATCACGCCGATCCCTCAGGGGCGCGAGCTAGATATGTTGTTAACCGCTGGTGAGCGAATCTCAATGGCGCTACTTGCAATGGCGATTAACAACTTGGGACATGAGGCTTTGTCATTTACTGGCAGTCAGGCAGGTGTGATCACAACATCTGCACATGGTCGCGCTCGCATCATCGATGTAACACCAGGTCGAATCAAGGAAGCTTTAGATAGCGGTGCGATTGCAATCGTTGCTGGCTTTCAGGGAATTTCGCAAGATACAAAGGATGTAACAACTTTGGGTCGCGGAGGCAGCGACACAACGGCGGTTGCATTAGCTGCAGCACTTGATGCAGATGTTTGCGAAATCTATACAGATGTTGATGGCGTGTTTAGCGCCGACCCACGTGCTGTTCCAGCGGCTCGTAAGTTAAAGACAGTTACTTACGATGAGATGCTTGAACTTGCTGCAAGTGGAGCAAAGGTTTTGCATTTGCGTTGCGTTGAGTACGCACGCCGTTTCAACTTACCAATTCACGTACGTTCATCTTTTACAACCAATGAAGGAACCTGGGTGGTCAAAGATCATCCTGAAGGAGGAGCCATGGAGCAAGCAATCATCTCAGGAATCGCACATGATAAATCTGAGGCAAAGATTACGATCGTCGGAGTACCTGACCGTACCGGTGTTGCTGCACGTATCTTCCAAGCGATTGCAGATGCAGACATCAACATCGACATGATCGTGCAAAATGTTTCTGCAGCGGCAACAGGTCTAACAGATATTTCATTTACCTTGCCAAAATCAGAAGGTGCTGGCGCTACTGCAATTCTGCAAAAGCTACAGGGCGAGGTTGGCTTTGCATCAATTCAATACGATGATCAGATCGGTAAATTGTCATTAGTTGGCGCTGGTATGCGCTCACATCCTGGTGTAACTGCAACCTTCTTTGGTGCACTTTCAGATGCAGGTGTAAATATTGAAATGATCTCTACCTCTGAAATCCGCATCTCAATTATCTGCCGTCAGGCTGATCTTGAGCGCGGCGCAAAGGCAGCACACACCGCTTTCGAGCTAGATGCAGATCAAACTGAAGCTGTTGTTTACGGAGGAACTGGCCGATGAGTAAGAAGCCCTCACTTGCAGTAGTTGGAGCAACCGGTGCTGTCGGCACTGTAATGCTTGGTATTTTGTCTGAACGTCCAGATGTTTGGGGAGAAATTCGTCTTATCGCATCTGCTCGTAGCGCAGGAAAGAAGTTGGTGTGTCGCGGAGAAGAGCTAACCGTCGTAGCTCTTTCACCAGAAAGTTTTGATGGCATCGATGTTGCAATGTTTGATGTGCCAGATGAGGTTTCTGCAGAGTGGGGCCCAATCGCTGCATCACGTGGTGCGGTTGTTGTCGATAACTCTGGCGCATTCCGCATGGATGCAGATATTCCTTTAGTAGTTCCAGAGGTAAATCCTGAAGCAACAAAGAATCGTCCGCGCGGAATTATTTCAAATCCAAACTGCACGACACTTTCAATGATTGTGGCACTAGGTGCATTGCACCGTGAGTATGGTTTGAAAGAGTTAGTAGTTTCTTCTTATCAAGCAGCATCAGGTGCCGGACAAGCAGGTATCGATGCATTGCGTGAACAGATTTCTGCAGTTGCTGGAACAGAGGCTGGAACAAACCCTGGCGATCTTCGTAACTTTGTGAAGGACAATGGACCATTTCCGGCACCGTTGGCATTGAATGTTGTGCCTTGGGCAGGTTCATTGAAGCAAGATGGTTACTCATCTGAAGAGCTAAAGGTTCGTAATGAATCCCGCAAGATTCTTGGTCTTCCAGATCTAAAGGTCTCTGCTACATGTGTTCGAGTTCCTGTAATTACAACGCACTCTCTGACAGTTCACGCTGTATTTGAAAAGGAGCCTTCACGAAAGGCTGCTCAAGATATTTTGCAAAACGCAGCTGGCGTGAAGTTGGTTGATGACCCAGAGAACTACAAGTTCCCAACACCTGCAGATGTTGTAGGCACAGATCCAACCTGGGTTGGTCGTGTACGTAAGAGCCTTGATGATCCAATGGCGCTAGATATGTTTGTCTGCGGAGATAACCTGCGAAAGGGAGCAGCGTTAAATACCGCTCAAATCGCAGAACTTCTGGCGGTAGAGTTCACAGCATGAGTATTAAAGAGACCCTACGCACCGACTTAACTGAAGCAATTCGTGGTCGCAATGAGATTACATCCAGCACAATTCGCATGGTTCTAACGGCAATCACCAATGAAGAGGTTGCCGGAAAAGAGGCGCGCCAGTTAAGTGATGATGAGGTAATTGTTGTTTTGTCACGTGAGGCAAAGAAGCGTCGTGAAGCGGCAGAGGCTTTTGAAGGTGCCGGCCATGCTGAAAAGGCTGCACTTGAAAAAGCTGAAGGTGAAGTAATTGCTAAGTATTTGCCTGCACAATTAAGTGCAGATGAGATCAAGCAGATCATCGCTGATGCGATCGCATCAACAGGTGCTGCAGGTCCGGCAGATATGGGCAAGGTAATGGGTGCGATTAAACCAAAGATTGCAGGAAAGGCTGATGGAGCACTTGTTTCATCACTAGTGAAGGAGAGTCTCAACAAATGACAAAGTATGAATATGCAACAGTTCCACTTCTTTCACATGCGACAAAGCAGATTCTTGATACATGGGGCTCAGATGGTTGGGAGCTTGTACAAGTTATTCCAGCACCAGGAACTGGTGAGCAGCTAGTTGCTTACATGAAGCGACCACTTGCATGAACAAGGTAGATGTCCGCGCAAAGCTTGCTGAACTTGGCCTAGAACTTCCTGTTGCTGCAAAGCCGGTTGCTGCTTATGTTCCAGCGATACGCACAGGTAATTTAGTTTTCACCGCCGGACAACTTCCATTAGCTGATGGCGAAATGGCAGGAGTTGGAAAGGTTGATGGAACGATCACTCCTGAGCGTGCAAAGGAGCTGGCACAGATTTGTGCGCTCAACTGTCTTGCAGCCGTTGAAACAGTTGCAGATGTAAATAAGATTACAAAGATTGTTCGCGTTGTTGGTTATGTCAATGGTGTGCCTGGTTTTATTGGGCATCCAGGTGTAGTCAATGGTGCTTCAGAGCTCTTCATCTCAATCTGGGGCGATGGTGCAAAGCATGCACGTAGCGCTGTTGGTATTGCAGAGCTTCCACTGAACTCACCAGTGGAGATTGAGTTAACAGTCGAAATTACTGACTAATAACTGCAGTCACTAATTAACGAGGAACCTCGGACAACGCAATGAAATCATTGCCTCCGGACACTATTTGCCGCGCTTTGAGAGGCGATCGAAATCTGTAATTAGTACTGCACGACCATCAAGCTTTAACCAACCGCGTCCTGCGAAATCAGCTAATGCTTTATTTACGGTTTCGCGGGATGCGCCTACAAGTTGTGCCAACTCTTCTTGAGTTAAGTCATGGTGAACAAATAGACCTTCATCTGTTTGCTTTCCAAAACGCTCACCTAGATCAATAAGCGCCTTTGCAACACGTCCTGGTACATCTGAAAAGACTAGATCGCCAACAGCCTCATTTGTGCGGCGAAGACGTTGAGCTAAACGAGCAAGTAGTTGTAGTGAAACCTCTGGATTTGTCGCAAGCCAAGGAATCAACTTTTCTTGACCAAGGCTAAGTAACTTGGCATCGGTTACCGCGGTTGCAGTTGATGTACGTGGGCCTGGATCAAAGAGGCTGAGCTCTCCAAACATTTCACCAGGTCCAAGAATTGATAGAAGGTTCTCGCGACCATCACCACTGGAAGTTCCCAGCTTTAGCTTTCCCTCAACAATCACATACAGGTGATCGCCTTCATCGCCTTCGGCAAATAGCACCGAGCCCTTTGCGATCTTTACTGAGTCCATCGATGTACGCAAAGATGTGGCAGCAGCCTCATCGAGGGCTGTAAATAGCGGGGCCTTACGTACGACATCTTGTTCTGTGCTCACGAGGGGTACTTTACTACCCATGAAGGTCGATAGCGAAACCAGAAAAGGGGCCAAGGCGGTTTATCGCATCCTGACAAAGACCTACCCGAATATTCGCTGTGAGTTAGATTTTACAAATCCACTGGAATTAATTATTGCAACGGTATTGAGCGCACAGTGCACAGATAAGAGAGTTAACTCTGTAACCCCTGCCCTCTTTAAGAGGTATAAGAATCCAAAGGCGTATGCAAAGGCAGATATTCACGATATCGAAGAGCTGGTTCGCTCTACTGGTTTTTATCGTGCCAAAGCCCGCAATATAAAAGCCCTAAACATCAAATTACTGGAGGAGTTTGGGGGAGAAGTACCGCAAACTATTGAAGAGTTGGTTACCTTGCCGGGTGTTGGACGCAAAACCGCTAACGTTGTTTTAGGTCATGCATTTGATACTCCAGGAATCACAGTTGATACCCACTTCGGGCGTCTGTCTCGTCGTTTCGGATGGACTAAAGAAACTGACCCAGTAAAGGTTGAAATGGTTGTGCAGCAGTTGATTCCGCAACCAGAGTGGACA
>CALMBJ010000287.1 GCA_937860175.1 uncultured Actinomycetes bacterium | reverse complement strand
GCGCACTACCGGTAGTCAATGAAAAGGCTATTGAGTCCACCATTAAAATTGGTTTGGCTCTGAATTGTTCTATCGCACCATTTTCACGTTTTGCTCGCAAGAACTACTTCTATCCAGATATGCCAAAGAACTTCCAGATCTCTCAGTATGACGAGCCAATCTGCGTCGATGGCTATGTCGATGTAGAAATCGAAACCGATGAGGGTCCAAAGAAGTTTCGTGTAGAAGTTGAACGTGTACACATGGAAGAGGACACCGGAAAGTCATTGCACGTTGGTGGTGCAACTGGACGTATCCATGGTGCTGAATACTCATTACTTGATTACAACCGCGCCGGAATTCCTTTGGTTGAGATCGTTACCAAGATTGTTCCTGGCACAGGAAAGTACGCACCCGAGGTAGCAAAAGCCTATGTCGCTGAATTACGCGACATTTTGCGCGCTCTAGGCGTAAGCGATGTAAAGATGGAGCAAGGATCATTGCGTTGTGATGCAAATGTTTCCCTGCGCCTTATTGGTGCGGAAAAACTAGGTACTCGCAGCGAGACCAAGAATGTGAACTCATTGCGTTCAGTAGAACGCGCAGTTCGCGGAGAAATGATTCGTCACGCAGAGCTGTTAAATGCAGGTGGGCGAGTAGTGCAAGAGACTCGTCACTTCCAAGAGGACACAGGGCTCACTCGTTCTGGCCGCTCAAAGGAGCAGGCTGAGGATTACCGATACTTCCCAGAGCCAGATCTTGTGCCGGTTGCACCCGACGCAGCATGGATCGAAACTTTACGTGCAGCTTTACCAGAACGTCCGTCGATTCGTCGTAAGCGTCTGCAAGAGGCATGGGCTGTTCCTGAAAAGGAAATGGCTGCGATGATCAACGCAGATGTTCTAGATATTGTCGAAGCTACGGTTTTGCTGGGTGCTGATCCAACTAAGGCGCGTAGCTGGTGGCTTGGAGAGATTTCTCGAATTGCAAATGATAAGGATGTTGCAATTGCAGATCTTGCGATCACTCCACACTGTCTCTTATACACATCTCCGAGCCCACGAGACAGGCAGA
>CALMBJ010000286.1 GCA_937860175.1 uncultured Actinomycetes bacterium | reverse complement strand
CCCATGTTTCCGGTGTTACCGATTCAGTTAAATCCTCAAATGTGCGAGCGCCCTTTTCAGTAATCGCATAAACGATCCGTGAACGACGTGAGGAGATATCGGCCGTTGACTCTTCAATCAGACCCGCCTCCACCATGCGGCGAAGTTGCGGATAAAGGACTGAGAATGAGAGCGCTCTGAAGGGTCCAAAGATGGTTTGGATTCGCTTGCGCAGCTCATAACCATGAAGTGGGGCCTGTGAAAGTAGCCCTAGAAGGGCGAATTCAAGAGACTCTGAACGCGAGCGCATCTGACCCCTCCTTTCGATCTGGCTTATTTACTCCGATGAATGTATCTATTCGATATATCGAACCGTAATCTATGGGGATATACCCTTTCTAGCAACCCAGACACACACGAGCCCCACGCCGATCCTGTGATTCTGCTCAAAGTTCAGGCGTGGCGTACACACAGGTAACGCCCAGCCAAGTTCTACGCTGAACGCTCAGGCTCGATTTGAGCCCCTCAGGAAGGATGTTTCAAGTGTCTCTACTCTCGTGGAAGCTGCATGGAAACGGAAAGACGGTCAACGCTGGTGAGGTTGTCTCAACTGATGAGCGTCTAACCTGGCCCCGCACTATCGGCGTCGGTCTCCAACACATCGCGGCTATGTTTGGTGCAACATTTTTAGTTCCCATCATTACCGGATTTCCCCCAACAACAACCCTTTTCTTCTCAGGAATTGGAACACTCATATTCCTGGCAATGACCAAGAACAAGGTTCCTAGCTACCTTGGCTCCTCTTTTGCATTTCTAGCACCAATCGCCGCGGCAAAGACAAATGGTGGAATGGGCGCAGCACTTGGCGGCGTTGTAGTCACCGGAGTTATCTTGGCTGTTGTTGGTCTCATCGTTAAGCAGGCAGGAATCGGCTGGATTAACTGGATGTTGCCACCTGTAGTCACAGGAACAATCGTGATGGTTATTGGCTTGAACCTTGCAGGGGCTGCAAAGAATAACTTTGTTGCCGCACCAATGATTGGCGTAATTACCCTGGCATCGATCGGTGTGATTTCCGCATTTTCGCGAGGCTTCATGGGACGCATCAGCGTCTTTCTCGGTCTATTCATCGGTTACCTAGTTGCATACATACAAGGCGATGTAAACACCGACGGGATAAAGGCTGCAAAGTGGTTTGCGCTTCCAACATTTACCAACCCAACATTTGATGGCAAGGCGATCATTCTCTTCCTTCCTGTAGTTCTCGTCTTAATCGCAGAAAATGTTGGTCACGTTAAGGCTGTTGCTTCTATGACAGGTAAAGATCTTGATGATCAAATGGGTCCTGCTTTGATGGCAGATGGTGTTGCAACAACACTTGCTGGCTTCGGTGGCGGCTCTGGAACAACAACCTATGCAGAGAACATCGGCGTTATGGCCGCTACTCGCGTGTACTCAACAGCTGCGTATTGGATTGCAGGTGTGGGTGCGATCGGTCTTTCCTTATCGCCTAAATTTGGTGCCGTACTCAGTGCAACTCCTGTAGGTGCACTAGGCGGCGTCGGCGTAGCGCTCTTTGGAATGATCGGTGTCGTGGGAGCACGTATCTGGATTGAGGGCAAGGTTGACTTTGCTAACTCAACAAATCTACTCATTGCAGGATCTGCCCTGATTATCGGTATCGCTGATATGTCATGGACTCGTGGAGATTACACATTCAACGGAATCATCAATGCAACGCTGGTTGCAATCCTTGGATACCGAATCCTTCACTCAATTGCAGATGCACGAGGCAATAAGTAGTCCCTTGTAGCAATCATCTTGACGCCTGGCCCGAGCGATTTACTTGTAATCGCTCGGGCCATTGCGTTGTTTTGTCAGTGGTTGAGTACACAATAAGCACATGATTAAACCTGCCAAACCTGCCCGCGA
>CALMBJ010000285.1 GCA_937860175.1 uncultured Actinomycetes bacterium | reverse complement strand
GTAATGAAGTGGTTGTCACTATTAATGCTTCTACCTCTAGCGGGTGCAGCAATTATCTCTGCCCTTCCAAAGAGCAATGAAAAAGCTGCAAAGCAGGCGGCTCTGGGTACAACCCTTGTTGTAATGGCGGTAACCATCGCAATGGCGGTTGGCTTCCAGCGTGACAACGTAGATCTGCAATTTGTTGAAAGTTACGCGTGGATTCCAAGCTTTGGAATCAATTTCTCATTAGGTGTAGATGCAATCGCCCTTGTTTTGATTTTAATGTCAACCATCTTGGCACCAATCGTTGTTCTTGCCGGTTGGGATGAAGCACATGGTGGCCGATGGAGCGTAAAAACTTTTTACATCCTGATTCTTGTTCTAGAAACAATGATGATCGGTGTTTTTGCAGCAACAGATCTCTTCCTGTTTTACGTAATCTTTGAAGCGATGTTGATTCCGGTTTACTTCCTCATTGGCGGTTACGGAACAGGGGAGCGCGCAGCAGCAGCGGTTAAGTTCTTGCTGTACTCACTATTTGGTGGATTGTTGATGCTGGCATCAATCATCGCGCTCTACGTGATGTCAGGTAACCAAGGTGGACATACCTTCGATATCGACAAGCTCGCTCAACTTGAAATGAGTTCAACGACTCAGAACCTGTTGTTCCTTGGATTCTTTATCGCCTTTGCAATCAAGGCTCCGCTATGGCCGTTCCATACCTGGTTGCCAGATGCAGCAAAGTCAGCAACACCAGGTACATCTGTTCTACTTCTCGGTGTGCTCGACAAGGTCGGTACCTTCGGAATGATCCGTTACTGCCTCACCTTGTTCCCAGATGCAAGCAAGACATTTACACCATTGATCATGGTGCTTGCTGTTATCTCAATCCTTTACGGTGCCTTCTTAGCGATTGGCGCAAAGGACATCAAGCGTTTGATCGCATATACATCTATCTCTCACTTTGGTTTCATCACCATGGGTATCTTTGCGATGACAAGCCAGGCTCAGAGCGGTGCGATTTTGTACATGTTTAACCATGGATTCTCTACCGCAGCGCTATTCATAGTGGCTGGCTGGATGATTTATCGTCGAGGATCTTCAACAATCGCAGATTTTGGTGGCCTACAGCGAGTTACTCCAATAATGGCGTGGAGTTTCTTTATCGCAGGTTTGTCATCTCTGGCTTTGCCAGGGCTTTCAAGCTTTGTGAGTGAGTTCCTGGTTTTAGTTGGAACATTTACTCGCTATCCAGTGCATGCGATTATTGCAACCTTCGGAATTGTTTTAGCTGCGCTATACATTTTGATTCCGGTTCAAAAGGCTTTGCATGGTCCAACAACACCAGGTAATGAAAATCTTAAGGATCTCAACCTTCGCGAGAAAGTGGTGATCGCTCCAGTTATTGCAATCATCGTTGTGCTGGGCTTCTACCCGTCACCTCTGTTGAATGTAATCAATCCGGCGGCTAAACATGTGATTTCACAAATGGGCTTCACTGATCCTGCACCAACCAATGGGGGCAAGTAATGACATTCACAGCACCAGTTCTTGAATACACACTGCTATCACCTATCTTGATCTTGCTTGCTGGAGCGGTGATCGGTGTGCTTGTAGAGGCCTTTGCATCTAAGGAACGACGCCCTGCATTTCAGCTAACACTTTCACTCGGAACTCTGATCCTTTCCCTTATGCAACTCTGGAGAATTCGTGGCGAAGAGTCGCTAACTCCTGCTATGGGCTCATTGGTAATGGATGGCCCTGCGGTTCTGATTCAGGGATCAATTCTCATCATCGCAATCATTTCGATTTTCTTGATCGCAGATGCTGAACACTTCACACCACTTGCAGCAGCTCTTCCAGGCTCTGAAGAAGAGCGTGAAGCGGCGCGAGCTGGAAATCAGGTTACTGAGGTCTACCCACTGACCTTGTTTGCTGTTTCAGGAATGATGATCTTCCCGATTGCAACTGATTTGATCATGCTCTTTGTTGCACTCGAAGTATTGTCACTACCTTTGTACTTGATGGCCGGTCTTTCACGTCGCCGTCGCCTTGCTTCACAAGAGTCAGCGCTTAAGTACTTCCTTCTAGGCTCATTTGCTTCAGCCTTCTTCCTCTTCGGAGCCGCCTATTTGTACGGCTTCTCAGGCTCAATTACCTTCTCAGGGATTCAGGCCGCGGTAGTTGGTGGCACCGGCAATGATGTTCTTCTCCTTATTGGATTGTCATTCCTTTCCATCGGCCTGCTCTTCAAGGTTGGCGCAGTGCCATTCCACTCTTGGGCACCAGATGTTTACCAAGGTGCACCAACTCCAATTACGGCATTTATGGCAGCGGCAACCAAGGTTGCAGCTTTCGGTGCGATGCTTCGTATTTACTACACAGTTTTTGCAAACGCTGAATGGTCCTGGATGCCAGTGATCTCAGCGATTGCAATCATCAGCATGATCTTGGGATCACTAGTTGCAATTTCACAACGTGATGTGAAGCGTATGTTGGCTTACTCCTCAATTGCACATGCCGGTTTCTTACTTTCCGGAATCATCGCCCTTAACAAGGCTGGACTTGATGCAACAATCTTCTACCTCTTCGCATATGGCGTAGCAACCGTTGGTGGATTTGCAGTTGTTACTTTGGTACGCGATTCAGCTGGCGAAGTTACCGACCTTAATCGTTGGAAGGGACTTGGTAAGCGATCACCATTTGCAGCCTCTGCATTTGCACTCTTCCTACTTGCCTTTGCCGGAATTCCATTAACAAGTGGATTCATTGGAAAGTTCTCAATCTTCTCTGCCGCATATGAAAATGGTGCGACAGCGGTTGTAATCACTGGTGTGCTTTCAAGTGCGATTGCAGCCTTCTTCTACATTCGCGTTATTGTGTTGATGTTCTTCACAGATCCGGTTGAAGATGGAACAGCGGTTGAAGTTCCATCAATCCTCACCCGTGCAACTGTGGTTATCTCAGCGGTAATTACCTTGGCATTGGGTATCTACCCAGCACCATTGCTTGATTTCATTACCGACTTAGCTGTCTTCATTCGCTAATGTCCACTTTCGGCATTCCTAACGTTGCACCAGCATTAGCCACGCAACTTGTTAGCCAAATGGCCGAGGTCGAATCACTTCTGCGCAGCCATACCCGCAGCGAGTACCCATTTGTTGATGAGACCGCTCACCACCTGGTGGCAGCTGGCGGCAAGCGTTTACGCCCTTTATTGACCCTTTTAACCGCTCAATACGGTGATCCATCAGGCCAAGGGGTTATCGCAGCAGCTGTTGCCTGCGAGATTACCCACCTTGCAACCTTGTATCACGATGATGTTATGGATGAAGCACCGCTTCGTCGTGGAGTTGAGAGTGCAAATATGCGCTGGGGAAACACAATCGCGATCTTGACCGGAGATTTTCTCTTTGCAAAATCATCTGATCTTTTGGCAGATCTTGGACCAGCAGCTGTTCGTCTACAAGCGCGTACCTTTGAGCGTTTAGTTATCGGTCAGATCATGGAAACTCAGGGACCAAACCCAGGGCCTGTCTCTTATACACATCTGACGCTGCCGACGATCTACTCTGTGT
>CALMBJ010000284.1 GCA_937860175.1 uncultured Actinomycetes bacterium | reverse complement strand
ATTGATCCCCGAAGGTGGTGCCTACGAGTGGAGCGGAATTCTCTTGCAGGACCACATGGGAATTGGCAAGGGCTTAAACGCTGCAGCCGCAACAACATTTTCATTAGCGATGATTGCAAGCCGCTTGCTGGGAGATCGTGCATTTGAAAAGTGGGGCCATGTAAATACAGTTAAGTACGGTGGTTACATAGGTGGCAGTTTATGGGGTATCGGATTGTTTACCGGAATGTATATCTCTGACTCACATCCCACTGCAGGTTTGATTCTTGTCTGTTTAGGTTTTGGAGCAGCAGGTTTTGGAATGGGTCCTTTCTTCCCAGCCTTTAACTTAGCTGCCGCATCGATTCCAGGAATTGCACCATCTGTTGGTCTAGCTCGCGTTGGGTTAATCGCAATCGCGGCCTACTTTGGCGGTCCAACGATTATTGGGTTAATCGCAGAAGTAACTTCTCTGCCTGTGGCCTTTGCATTTCCAGTAGTGCTGTACATGATTGTTGGTTTGCAATCAAAGTACATAAAGGTTCGCGAAATTAAGCAATAACCCAAGTCTGTAGCAAGGTAAATACAGCAATCGAGTACAGAAGAACTGCAAAACCCTTTTTTAGCGAAACTGGGTTGAGTTGACCACTTTTGATTGATGCTATTCGAGCGATAACTACAGCAGCAACGGCCATAAACAGCGGGATCTTCCAGTCAACATTGTCCCAGCTTTGATAGTGGGCAAAGAAAGCGGTTATTGAATTTATTGCGATGATCGCAAGTGAGGTACCAGCAGCTTTTCCTTGTGGGACTTTAAAGAATAAAACCAAGATAGGAATCGCAAGGAATCCACCTCCGATACCAAATAATCCCGTAAGCATTCCAATAACTAAAGAGATCAGAATTAACCAAATCAGCGGGACTTTCTTTTCAGTACCTGCAACAGGCTTAATAAGCATTGAAGTTCCAGCGACTATCAGTACTAAGGCTAAACCTGTTGTGAGCACTGAATTGCTTAAGCGGTATGCCAAGATTGAAAATGAGATATTTGTAGTTAAACCAAGCGCCCAAATGATTAAGGCTTCTCTGAAGAGAACCTCTTTGCTTTTTATCTTAGGTAGAAGGCCTGATATTGCTGCCGATAAAACTACCGCCAGCGCTGCAGTGGTTGCAGTCTGTGGTGTGAAATCAAAGATGTAGAGCAGGATTGGTACGGAGAGCATCGCTCCACCTGCGCCAATGAAACCCAGAACTGCGCCAATGAAACCACCTGCAATTAATCCACCGATGATTTCCATTGGCTAATCATGGTACAAAAAAGCCCGCCGGCAATAAACCGACGGGCTAATTTGTTTTTTAATTACAGGTTGAAGAAGGCTCCTGTTACCGATGGACCGAAATCTGTACCAGTTGAAACTAGTGCGAAGATGATCAAAGCAGCACCTGCAAGTGAGAGGTTCTTGAAGAACCCGATTGACTCATTTTGCTTAGCTGTTGCATCTGTTTCCTTCCAGAATGCGTGCATCAAGAATGATGTTGGGATTAGGAATAGCGCGATAAGTAGTGCGCCTAGATCTGCGTACACGCCAAATGCGATGTAGAGACCACCGATAAGGATCATGAGACCTGATAGGACCACGCTGAACTTTGCTGCTGGAACCTTCTTGTACTGGGCGTAGCCAGTCATCGCCTCAAGCTTTGTGAGGTGTGAAACGCCTGATGAGATGAAGAGCAGCGCGAAAAGTACGCGGCCGATGATGAGGATGATGTCCATTGTGACTCCCTAGATTTAAGTACTGGTTTTATTGGTTAGTTGTGAACTTACTGAGCAAGAATAGTTGAAATTTCAACTAACTTTGACCACGACACGCTCACGCACTTGCCATTTGTCAGTGGAGAGGGCTATTTTTCGAACATCTGTTCGAATACCCACAGCTTTGAAAGGTCCACCCAGAAATGTCAGCCACACAGGTTAACCCCGCTCTCGATGTCACTATCGATGGGGCAACAACCCCTATCGAGTTCACCTATAAAGGAAAGCGGTTCCGCATCCATGCCGTTCTATCTCGTTGGTGCGAAGCAGGTGGTTGGTGGAATCGAATCAGCGATGGAAAGTATCGCCCTGATGATCAGGCACGGGCTGTGTGGAGG
>CALMBJ010000283.1 GCA_937860175.1 uncultured Actinomycetes bacterium | reverse complement strand
CGAGATTTCTGCCTGTCTCGTGGGCTCGGAGATGTGTATAAGAGACAGCCTACCCACATTGCTGGCGATGCCACACAGCGCTCATGTATTACGCGCAGCCATCGTGGTACATCCGCACAACTTCAATTAAGGATGCGTTGCTACGTGAGAATGCTGCAACTGATTGGCACCCCGAAACAATCAAGGAGGGTCGTTACGGCGATTGGCTCAACAACAATATCGACTGGGCGCTTTCACGTAACCGTTACTGGGGCACCCCTTTGCCTATTTGGCGTTGTGAAAACAAGCATGAGGTCTGTGTCGATTCATTAAAGGAGCTGGGAGCACTTGCCGGCAAGGAGCTTTCAAACCTTGATCCGCACCGTCCATTTGTTGATGACATCACCTTTGCTTGTGCAGAGTGTTCGCAAACAATGACAAGAGTTCCAGAGGTAATTGATTGTTGGTATGACTCAGGTGCGATGCCATTTGCGCAGTGGGGATACCCACACAAGGAGGGCTCAGTAGAAAAGTTCAAGGCCTCCTACCCTGCCGACTTTATCTGTGAGGCAATCGATCAAACACGTGGTTGGTTCTACACATTGATGACGATTGGCACCTTGGTCTTTGATCAATCCTCTTACAAAACAGTTCTTTGCCTAGGGCACATCCTGGATAAGGATGGCCGCAAAATGAGTAAGCACCTTGGCAATGTTTTAGAGCCAATGGCGTTGATGGATCAACACGGCGCAGATGCGGTTCGTTGGTACATGTTGGCTGCCGGCTCACCATGGGCTGCTCGACGTGTAGGACATGAGAGTATTAATGAGGTTGTTCGCAAGACCTTGCTGACTTACTGGAACACCGTTTCCTTCCACTCTCTGTACGCCAATGCATCAAACTTTGAAATCTCGCAAACACCAGCTTTGGCAGATCGCCCGCTGATGGATCGCTGGATCATCTCTGAGCTCAACTCTTTAGTACAAGAAGTAGATGCAGCTCTTGAGGATTTTGACTCTCAGATCGCAGGTCGCGCACTTGCTCGATTTATCGATGATTTATCAAACTGGTATGTCCGTCGCTCACGTCGACGTTTCTGGGATGGAGATACGGCAGCTCTAGGAACTTTGCATGAATGTTTAGTAACCCTTACCCAACTTCTTGCTCCACTTGTTCCATTTATTACCGAACAGGTATGGCAAGAGTTAGTAATTCCTGCAGATTCAACTCAACCAGCATCGGTGCACTTGTCTAATTGGCCAGTTGTTAATGTTGGCGCAATTGATGCAGAGCTAGCATCTCAGGTTGCATTAACCAGACGTATTGTTGAGTTAGGGCGAGCCACTCGCGCAGAATCAGGAATCAAGATTCGGCAACCTCTAGGTCGCGCGCTAATAGCAGCGAGTGGTTGGTCAACCCTTCCAGAAGCGATGCGTGAGCAGATTGCAGATGAGCTCAATGTTCAAACCTTGCAGGACATTGCCACCGCTGATGGTGACTTAGTTGATATCAGCGTTAAGGCCAACTTCAAATCATTAGGTGCCAAGTTTGGTGGAGCGGTTCAAGAGATTGCTAAAGCAATCTCGGCTACCGATGCCACAGCATTGGTAAAAACACTTCGCGCATCAGGAACCACAACCGTTGGGACTTGGGAGATTGCACTAGAAGATCTAGTGATTACCGAGGTTCCAAAGAGCGGGTGGAGCGTTTCATCCCACGATGGAGAAAGCGTTGCGCTGGATCTTGAGCTGACTCCAGAACTCATTGCCGCCGGAAATGTGCGTGAAGTAATCAGATTTATTCAAGAGCGTCGCAAGAGCGATGGCCTGGATATCTCAGATCGCATCAACATTACCTGGAATGCAACTGAAGAGATGGCTGCTGCAATAGAGACCGATCTTGGTCACATCGCTGATGAGGTTCTTGCGGTCTCTATGAAACGAGATGTTGCAATAGCTATCGCAGATATGGAGATTGGTGTTGAGGTCGTGCTGGTCAAACAGTAGTTATAGACCTCGAACTAAGCCCATCAACAATTGTGTTCCGAAGAAGAGCACAATAAAACTCATATCCAGACTTATTGCACCGAGACGCAGTGGTGGAACAAAGCGACCAACAAACTTCATTGGTGGATCGGTGATGGTGTAGATCGCTTCTACAAAGTAGAGCAGGATTCCCTTGGGACGCCATGAGCGAGAAAACATCTGAACATAATCAAAGATCAATCGGCCCAATAGAGCCAGCAAAAAGATTTGAAGAATATTGGCTATCAGTGAGCCGACGCTCAACATGATCAGCTCTGGTTGAAAAAGCTTGCTTGAGCGGCAGCTGACTTGTCTTCAGTGCTGACAGAAACATTTGCTGGTGAGAGAAGGAAAACCTTCTTTGTCACGCGCTCAATTGTTCCGTGCAATCCGAAGGCAAGACCACTTGCAAAATCAACTAGACGCTTGTGCTCTGACTCATCCATTTCAGTGAGGTTAATGATCACTGGATTTCCTTGACGGAAATGCTCACCGATCGTACGTGCCTCGTTGTAATAACGTGGATGCAAGGTGACGATGCGATCCATTGATGGAAGATCGAGTTGTGGCGCAACCTCTACAACTGTTGATTGACGTACCGCCGATACCGGACGAGCTTCGCGAGTTTTAATGCGAACATCTCCAGTCGAAGGAACAGCAGGGGTATTTGCAGTTGTTGTTTGTGGAGTATCAAACTCAGGATCATCCATCAAACCAAGGTAATTGGCGACACGGCGCATTGCATTAGACATAGATAAAGGTTACCTGTGGGGTGAGCGGGAACCGAGGATTGATGACCCCACCCGAACATGTGTCGCGCCATGGGAAATCGCTACTTCATAATCTCCACTCATGCCCGCAGACAAAGAACTGGCCTTCGGAAATCTCTTCAAAAACTCAGTACGGATCACTGCTAATTGTGAGTAGGCCTGGTCGGGGTCTGCCCCCACTGGTGGCACCGACATCAAACCCGCCAAGGTATGGATCGGTGAATCTGTGACCTTCTCAGCTAATTGATAGAGCTGATCAACCCCTGCTCCCCCGCGATGGTGGGCACCATCCAAGGAGACTTGCAGAAAGATTGACAATGGATGCGGGGCAAACTTTTCAATAATCTCGAAGTGACGCGGGTCATCGAGTGAGTGAATAACTGAAGCCCAAGAGGTAATTGACTTCAACTTGTTACTTTGAATCTGCCCCTGAAAGTGCCAATTACCTGAAACCAATTGTGACTTTTCAGCACCCTCGGCATCTCGGTTTTCGCCAAAATCGGTGACCCCGAGTTGCTGCAAAATCTGCGCATCACTTACGGGAAAGGTTTTGGTTACCGCGATCAGAGTGACAGGGTGCGCCGCAACCGCTGCGATCTTTGAGCGAACAATCTCTAAGTTTTCTGAAATCTCTTCTTTGCGGCTCATAAGGAAACTACTCCAGCAAATCTGCCCGTTGGGTTTGTGCGTCTATGAGAAAAGTACATCTGATCTTCATAGGTGCAAATCGTAGAGGCTTCATAGGAAACCCCCACAGATACCAAATCTGCGATGAGCGCTTTGGGTAGATCAAGAGCTGGCGTGCCTTTGCGAGTAGTGGCAAATGCACGTGGATGCTCCTGCATTACCTCTTGCTGCATCTCAAATGGCACCTCATAACATGCTCCACAAATTGATGGACCTAAAATCGCATGAATATCAATTGAACCCAGTGAACGCATGGTCTGAATCGCTTTAAGTGCAATGCGGTTTACCAAACCTGCTCTGCCAACATGTATCGCGCCCACTGACTCCTTTGAGACCAGAAGCAATGGGATGCAATCTGCAACCATCACAGCTAATGCAACTGATGCTTTGGTTGTTATGAGCCCATCACATGTTGGAATCTCTGAGCTGACCGCTTCGATGATCGCGATCTGATCACCATGAACCTGATTCATAAACTGAGCTGAGCCAATAACTTCTCTGTTAGCCGCTACAACCGCTGGATCATCCCCCACATGAAGTGCAAGATTTAAGGATTCATAGACGCCAAGGCTTGAGCCTCCGCGTCTATCGGTAAAGAGATGAGGCAAAGCCTTACTTCATGAAGTCGGGAACGTCGATCTCATCCTCTGCAACTAACTCTTCAAAGGTCACACGACGCTTTGGAGTCTCATTGCCAAGATCTAAAGCCACTGAGATCGGATCATTTGATGCGATTGGATCGGCAACTCCACCAAGTGTTGCTGCATTAATGACAGGTGTTGCAACCTTCTTAGGCTCTCCACCCTCAAATCCTGCAGCTACAACGGTAATGCGAACCTCATCACCTAATGCATCATCAATTGTGGTTCCAAAGATGAATTTGGCGTTGGGATGAACCGCCGATTGAACTAACTCGCACGCCTCATTAACCTCAAATAGACCTAGATCTGATCCGCCAGAAACTGAAAGTAGAACACCCATTGCGCCATCAATTGATGCCTCAAGCAGTGGGCTAGAGATCGCAAGCTCTGCGGCGCGCAATGCGCGATTTTCTCCACGAGCAGAACCGATTCCCATTAATGCAGAACCTGCACCTGACATAACAGCTTTAACATCCGCAAAGTCAAGGTTAATCAATCCTGGTTGAGTAATGATTTCGGTAATTCCTTGAACACCTGAAAGCAAAACTTGGTCAGCGCTCTTGAATGCATCGGCCAAAGTGATTGTGCGATCTGAGATCGCAAGCAAGCGATCATTTGGAATAACGATCAATGTATCTACTTCAGCACGAAGCGCTTCGATTCCTGCATCAGCTTGAGTTGAACGAAGCTTTGCTTCAAATGAGAATGGTCGTGTAACAACACCAATT
>CALMBJ010000282.1 GCA_937860175.1 uncultured Actinomycetes bacterium | reverse complement strand
ACAGAGTAGATCGTCGGCAGCGTCAGATGTGTATAAGAGACAGTCTAGAGCCAGAATTGCAAGCGGGTTAGATGTTGTATTCAATTCAAATTGTGAGTTCTGTTGGCCTCGCGCAATTGATCGAGTCATCATCTGAACCGCTGCTGGCCAACCCTCACAACGATCAATTAATTTCGTTGAGTTTGCATCGATCTGCTGGAGCCCATTGAGTTCGGCGATCTTTGATACCTCTGCCTCTGAGAACTTAAGATCCTGGCTAGTTATCAAACTGAGGTTTCCCAGGCTTGCATAGCGAGCAAGTGAAGTTGTGGGAGTCATTCTTCGAACAATGATGAGATGAACATTGCTTGGAATAAAATCAACAAGTGCTTGAGCAACACTTGTTACATCTGGACTATCTGCAGGTCCGTTATCTAAAACAAAGTTGAACGCCTCTTTTAACTCTCCAGCAGCACCCGTTAACTTCTGAACATTTAGCAATGGGTTTGCACTTGGTTCATTTTCAAAGTTAGAACCAAAATCAGGAAACTGGACTCTAATTGCTGCCAAAACATGTGCGAAGAAGCTTTGTGTGGAATCCAATGCGCTTACATTGAGCCAAACCGTTGGAAGTGGTGAACTTTCAATCCATTGGGCAACAAGTGAGCTCTTTCCATACCCCGCAGGAGCTGCCACAACGGTGACCCCTGGTAGCCCAGTCTCAAAGAGGTGAAATAGGTGCTTTCTGGAGATGGAGTTAGCGGGAACAGCTGGTGCGACTATGCGTGAGCGATCAATAGATGGGGTGATCACATCCTTTGGGCTCATTGCTTAAGGGTGAGGCTAAGTTGGCTGAGAATCAAGGCAACCTCACCCCATTAGGGGTGATCTCTACAGGCTATTTAGCCCCTGCCAACTTGAGGATTTAGGGCAATGAAAATGGCGGCCAGGTCGCCCCAGCCGCCATCTTCTACCCTCGTAGATTTAAAGCATTATCCGATTCGTGCAACTAGCGCTTGAGCCTTCTTCAAGAAAGTGCCATCAAGGACTGAGAATCCAAGATCTCCACCTGCATCCTTAGCGCACTTAGGGCTCAAGATGTAGGTTGCAAGCTCTCTGACCGCTCTGCCCTTTGCAGCATCTGGGTTCTTTGTATCTGCAAGCATGTAGGAAACGATTCCTAGTGGGTAAGCACCTGGCTCCTTGGTTGCATAATCAAAGGAAACGATTCCATTTGCATCCATTGCAGCCTCTGCCAAGAAGGCTGAAACTCCCGCTGAATTTGGTGCAACTGAAGCTCCAGCCGGGTTAATCACATTTGCAACCTTTAAACGGTTTGCAGTTGCGTAGTTAACTTCAGCAAATGTAATTGAGTAAGGAGTTCTGCCCGCTAGTTGTGCAACACCATTTGAAGATGCTGCTCCAACAATTCGACCTAAGTTAGCTGGATCGTTGATATTGCCTGGGAAAGATGTTGTAAATACTGCAGCTCTTGGCTTTGTCCAAATTGTTGGGGCTGACTTGTTCAAGTAGTTTGTAAAGTTTTCAGTTGTACCTGATGAGTCTGAACGGTAAACAACCTTGATTGGCTGATTTGGAAGTGTGTATCGAGAAGTAACGGTCTGAGTACGAAGAACAATTGGATTACCCTTTGCATCCTTTCGCACATTTCCATTTGCATCTAGGCGATATACAACTCTTGATGATGAACGATTATTGTCAGCAGCGATTGCTGGATCATTCCAACGTGTAATTTTTCCTGAAAAGATTCCAGCGATTGTTGGTGCTGAAAGCTGCAAGGTCGTCTTTGCAGGAAGGTTGTGCAAAAGTGCAATTGGTGCTGCGACTGCCGGAATATGAATAATTGATGCGCGCTTAGTCGCGGCTGTGTGTGCCGCATCTGTAAACCAAAAATCTCCGATTGAACGATCTGAGTTTGTGCGGCCAGTACCTGAACCTGATGATGAATATACAAATGTGTGTGAGCTGCTCTGTGCAAAGCCAGCCTTACATGCATCAATTAATAGCGCAGGAAATGATGCGCCTGAACCTTGAAGATCGACCGCATGTGCTGGAGCACCCGTTACCAAACCAAACGCGAGTGCAAGTGATGCAACCTTCGCGAGCTTTGAAATTCTCATGTACTTCCCCTCATAGATGTTTGAACTACGGGGCAAACCTATGGAGCCAATATGAACGAAGAGCGCTCGGAATCCGAACGCTCTTCGACTTCTAAATGAACAGTAAGTAAACGATTTAGCCGAAACGACCCGTTACATAGTTCTCTGTGCGCTGATCCTTAGGGCGAGAGAAGATCTCGCTGGTAGCCGCGTACTCGATCATTTGACCTGGGCCACCATCGGAAAGGAAGAAAGCCGTGTAATCAGAGACACGAGCAGCTTGTTGCATGTTGTGGGTGACGATAACAATTGTCATCGTCTCTGAAAGCTCACGGATCGTGTCTTCAATGCGAAGGGTTGATCCTGGATCTAGCGC
>CALMBJ010000281.1 GCA_937860175.1 uncultured Actinomycetes bacterium | reverse complement strand
TCTCTGCTCGTTACCGTGCATATGGTTGGCATGTTATTGATGTAGCCGCTGCAGCAGATGGCAGCGTGGATGTTGCAGCACTTGATGCAGCGATGATCGCTGCTAAAAAAGAAGTAACAAAGCCTTCTTTGATTCGCATGAAATCAGTTATTGCTTGGCCTGCACCAAAGGCTCGAGGAACAGCTGCATCACATGGTTCTGCGCTAGGTGAAGATGAGATCAAGCAAACAAAGATTGAGTTAGGACTTAATCCTGATGAGCACTTTGCAATGCCAGCAGAGG
Organism: uncultured Actinomycetes bacterium; assembly: GCA_937860175.1. GTDB lineage: Bacteria > Actinomycetota > Actinomycetes > Nanopelagicales > Nanopelagicaceae > Planktophila. Next base: position 1,411 of record CALMBJ010000281.1, on the reverse strand, counting down.
TTTTGGCACATACCCGTTTGGTGAAGGATCGTGGGGCCCAAGCCCGCACTGCGTGGAATGTAAAGTTTGAACAATGGAAATCTAGTAATCCCGATAAGGCATCACTCTTGACGAGATTGCAAACACGCTCACTACCTGCAGGTTGGGATTCAAATCTTCCTGTCTTTGCTCCAGGTAAAGATGTTGCAACTCGCGCAGCCTCTGGCGAGGTAATCAACGCCATCGCTGCAGTGCTGCCAGAGTTTTGGGGAGGATCGGCAGATCTTGCAGGTTCAAACAACACCAGCATTAAAGGTGGCGGCTCCTTTTTGCCAGCAAGTAGCTCTATTGAAGGCGCAGATCCTTACGGGCGCATCATTCACTTTGGCATTAGAGAACATGCGATGGCATCTATTCTCAATGGAATTACCCTGCATGGATTAACCCGATCCTTTGGTGGAACCTTTGCTGTCTTTAGCGATTACATGCGACCTGCAGTTCGACTTGCAGCGCTTATGCAGATCCCTGCAACCTTTGTCTGGACCCATGACTCCATTGGAGTTGGCGAGGATGGCCCTACACATCAACCGATCGAACACTTTGCAGCACTCCGCGCTATTCCTGGCTTAGATGTGATTCGTCCCGGTGATGCCAATGAGGTCACAGAGGCTTGGAAAAAGATCATGCTGCGCGATCGCGCCTGTGGAATTTTGTTATCACGTCAAAACCTGCCGGTCTTTGATCGCACTGTATGCGAACCAGCATCTGGAACTGCAAAGGGTGCCTATGTTTTAAAGGATCTACCAAATCCGCAGGCGATCTTGATCGCAACCGGCTCAGAGGTTTCACTAGCAATTGATGCCCAGAGCGCACTTGCTGCTGAAGGAATCAATGTCCGTGTTGTCAGCGCTCCTTGTCTTGAATGGTTTGCAGAACAGGATCAACAGTACAAAGAATCCGTTCTCTCCCCTGGAGTCGTAAAGATCAGCATTGAGGTAGGTATCGCACAAGGTTGGCGCGAGCTGATAGGTGATTCAGGGGTTGCCATCTCACTTGAACATTACGGCGCATCTGCTGATGCAAAGAGATTGTTTAAGGAGTTTGGTTTCTCAGTCGAAAATGTTGTTGCTCAAGTAAAGAAGGCGATCTAATGTCGGTTCAGGCGGTGTCAGCGGCCGGAACTTCGATCTGGCTCGATGATTTGTCTCGCGCCAAGATCTCTTCGCACGAATCAAATGCTTTGCCTGCGCGCATCAAAAACAGTGGAGTTGTTGGAGTAACGACTAATCCAAGTATTTTTAGCGCCGCAATTAGTGGCGCCGCTGAATATGCAGCAGATATAGCTCATATGAAGGGTTCAACGGCTGATGAGGTAGTTAAGAAACTAACTACCGATGATGTTCGACAGGCGTGTGATTTGTTTACCGCAATC
>CALMBJ010000280.1 GCA_937860175.1 uncultured Actinomycetes bacterium | reverse complement strand
ACCCTTCCTATCCGCTCATAACGCTTGAAAACAAGCGTAATTCCTTGTTTTTTTCATAGGGTGAGTAGCTTTGTGTAGAACTCTCAATCTAAGATTTAGGGTTTTCTACGCATAAAAATCAATGTTTTTTCATTTTTCTCAGCAATAAAAAATTGCGACACGCGCATTTCAATAGCGTAATCACCCCTAATGAACGCGTAGGTTTATGAACACGTTAAGCGGTTGCTTAACATTTACGCGTAAATAAGGGGATTTCAATGAATAAGGCCCAATTCATTGCTGCGTTAGCACCACACTTCAACGACAGCAAGAAGGAAGCAGCTCACGCTGTAGATATCGTTTTTGACACAATCGTTCGCAACCTTTCAAAGGGCGAAGATGTAATGATCAACGATTTCGGTAAGTTCAAGAAGGTTGACCGTAAGGCACGTATGGGACGTAACCCATTCACCGGCGAGACAATCAAGATCAAGGCATCAAAGAAGGCTCGCTTCCTACCTGCAAAGGCGTTAAAGGAAGTTATCTCAGGAGATCGCAAGCTTGCTCCAGCGCCAAAGCCAGAGCCAAAGGTTGTTGCAAAGCCAGCAGCTAAGAAGGCAGCGCCAAAGAAGGCTGCTAAGAAGGTTGTAAAGAAGGCAGCTCCAAAGAAGGCGGCTAAGAAGTCACCTGCGAAGAAGAAGCCAGCAGCGAAGAAGGTTGTAAAGAAGGCTAAGAAGAAGTAATTCTTTTTAACTTACGAAACGGGGTCAGCTAACGCTGGCCCCGTTTTTGCATCTCCAGGACTAGTATTTCTGCCATGACGGAGTACAAGGTTTCCTACGCTCCACCAAAGGGAAAGCCATTAGGAAACAACTTTGCCTTCAGATTTGGCACCAAGGTCATGATTCCAATTATGAACTTACTTGGAAAAAAGGTTTGGCGGGGCGGGGAGAAGCTCCCAAAGACCGGCAAAATTATTGTGGCTAGCAATCATCTTTCATACCTAGATGTTTTATTTCTTACCCATTTTCTCTTCCGCAACGGCAGAGCGCCTCGATACATTGGCAAAGAGGGTGTCTTTAAGGTTCCAGTAATCGGAAAGATTATTTTGGCCGCGGGTATGGTTCCGGTGGCCAGAGAGAGCAAGGATGCTTCCAAGGCGCTTGACCATGCAATCAAATTATTAGATGTCGGTCACTGCGTCGGTGTTTATCCAGAAGGCACATTAACGCGCGATCCAAATGGTTGGCCGATGGTTGCAAAAACCGGTTTAGCTCGCCTGGCAATTGCAACAAAAACTCCCGTTGTCCCGATCGCACAATGGGGTTCGCAGATTGTTATGCCAACATATGAAAAGAAGCTCAAAGTATTTCCTCGGACACCGATTCAGATTTTGGTAGGAGATCCATTGGATCTCTCTCCTTGGTATGGAAAAGAGGGGGATCCGGAAGCGCTGCGAGAAGCAACCGCCTTTGTGATGCGTGAGTTAACAAACCTGCTTGAGCAATTGCGCGGTGAAAAACGTCCAGCTGAAATCTTTGATCCACATAATTCAACCCTTCCTCGCACCGGTAACTTTAAGAAGGCCAAGAAGAAGTGAGCAAGGTTGTAGTTCTAGGTGCAGGGCAGTGGGGAACAACAATGGCTCAAGTTCTCTGTGATGCCGGAAACCATGTCTTGATGTGGGGACGTAGCCAAGAGTTAGTTGATGAAGTAAATGAAAAACATACAAATTCAAAGTATCTAGATGACAGTGTGTTGCCGGTTGGCCTTAAGGCAACAAGTAGTTTGACCGAAGCATTTGCATACTCAAACATCTACGTACTGGCGGTTCCTGCACAGACCCTTCGCGAAAATCTCACCGCCTGGAAGTCAATGGTTGCACCCAACGCCTTGTTTATCAGCACCCTGAAAGGCATTGAAGTCAGCACCATGTCCCGAATGACTGAGATCATCTCGGAGCTTCTGGATACTGACAATATTGCAATTATTACTGGGCCAAATCTTGCTAATGAATTAATCCTGCGACAGCCAGCCGGTGCGGTCGCGGCAGCTACAACCCTTGGAACCGCTGAAAAAGTTCAGCAATTGTTTACTACCCCTTATTACCGGGTCTACACATCTGTCGATGTGTTGGGATGCGAACTGGCG
>CALMBJ010000279.1 GCA_937860175.1 uncultured Actinomycetes bacterium | reverse complement strand
GAGGGTCAGCACATGCTTAAGTGTTGTATCCCATAGCGCTTTTGCAAGGTGTGACCACTTACTGAGAGAAAACAATCAATTAACGCACCTTGTAAGAGTAGGTTGAGTAAGCAATGGGGATCTTCTCTCTTGTACATATCCGAGAATCGGAAGTACGTTAAATGACAATTAAATACTCAAAAGCACTAGCTCTAACAGGTGTAGCCATTCTGACCTCATTCATGGTCGCACCTTCTCAGGCGGCAGATCCAGTTGTGCCAGTAACAACTACTGCGGTTAGCACAATGGGAACAATTCAGGTTATTAGTCAGGTTAACAATGACAATGGTGGAACCAAGGTTCCAGCTGATTTTCAGTTCAATGTAAAGCACTTTGGTACTGATGTTGTAGGTAGTCCATTCCTCGGGACAGGAAGCTTTGGAACTACCTTTATTGTTGAAGCAGGAACATATGTCGTCAGCACACCTGTAATTGAAGGGTATGACGGCACTTGGTCTGGTGTTGGAATTGAGAATGGCTTTATTGATCTGCAACCAGGTCAATCAGTCACAATCATTCGCACATTCAATGACAACGGAACAGGCGCTGTTGCTGTCGAAGTACCAGCCACTGAAGATGGTGGAGTTCTACCAAATACAGCTGCTCCTTGGTTCAACATTCTCTTGGTCGGTTCACTTATCGCTGCAGCTGGTGCCTTTGGATTACGCAAGAGCATCTCGCTTCATAACGCTAAGTAAGCCGCTTTAACTACAAAGCAATGGGGTTGAAGGTATGAAGAAGACACATTCAGCTCTACTAGTTGTATCGGCGTTTCTTTTTTTATCCGGCGTCGGTACAGCTGGCTTTGCAGGTATTGAAATTCTTACCAGCTCCAATGGTGCTGAGTACTTGCCACGCATCACGCCTAATCGTGAGGTGCAAACCGTTCCAGATCTTAAAAAGTCCAAAATTGGCGATGTAATCGGTTCGCTCACTATTCCGCGGATTAACTCAAAGATTGCAATCATCGAAGGCACCGGAAGCAAAGAGTTAAAGCGTGGTGTGGGGCATTACGTAGGCAGCGTTATTCCGGGTGTTAGTGATAACTCGGTACTTGCAGGTCACCGTGACTCGGTCTTTCGTCGCTTAGGTGAGGTTAAGATCGGTGATCTGATTACCGTAAGAAATGATTACGGAACCTTTGTGTATGAGGTTCATAAGATTCGCATTGTTCAAGCCAATGATCGAACGGTGATTGTTCCGACAAAGGATGCGGTGCTGACTCTAAGCACCTGTTATCCATTTAGATTTATTGGCAATGCGCCAAAACGATATGTAGTTCAGGCAGGCTTGGTGATCGGAGAACCGATCGCTTAGAGATTAGGCCTGGTTGGCAAAGAAACGTACTGGGCCTGCGTGATTTACAGCGACATCCTCGCCAACCGCGTAATCAAATGGCCCAGGAATACGAACCTTGATTAATTGTCCCTGAAATTCAACGGTAACCATCGCATCATGGCCGTAGTAATCAATCTTAGAAATACGACCAACAGATTGTGCGCCCACCAGATTGCGATCAAGTTTGATCTCTTCTGGACGAATAACAATATGGCCGTTAGGGGCGAGCACTGCCTTTGAGTTAAAGAGATAAGCCGTTGATCCATCGGCTGCTTGTGTCGCATCCAATACAAGTGCATCACCGGTGCTGATCGCCATGGCTGGAGAAATTGGTGTTGAGTACACAGCTTCAGGTGAACCCTGCTGAATGATCTGACCATCGCGCATCAAGGCAACAACATCTGCTGAAACCAACGCCTCTTCACGATCGTGAGTAACCAAAATTGCGGTGGCGTTGCTCTTGCGCAGTAGTTCAATAACATCAGAGCGCAGATCACCACGAAGTGCGGCATCTAAGGCAGAAAAGGGCTCATCAAGCAAAACAATGGCGGGCTTGATTGCCAGCGCGCGTGCAAGTGCTACACGGGTTTGCTGACCACCAGATAGCTGATTCGGCATACGATTTTCATAACCGTTAAGACCAATCAGATTCAACATCTCCTTGGTTGTCTGACGAATCTGATCCTTTGTAAAGACTGAACGATCAAGACCAAAGGCAATATTGTCGGCAACGTTGAGGTGCGGAAAGAGTGCGC
>CALMBJ010000278.1 GCA_937860175.1 uncultured Actinomycetes bacterium | reverse complement strand
AGATTTCTGCCTGTCTCGTGGGCTCGGAGATGTGTATAAGAGACAGACCGCAGGAGGTGCGGCAGATCCTGGAAGTGAAAGTCCGAGCGCTTCTCCAATAGCTGCCATGGTGTTTGCGGTGTACATACCGCCACATGCACCTTCTCCCGGGCAAATTGCTCGTTCAATCTCATCGACTCGCTCTTTTGTAATTAATCCACGAGCACATGCACCAACGGCTTCAAAGGCGTCAATGATGGTTACATCTTTTCCATCTACCTGACCAGGAAGAGTTGACCCTGCATAAACAAAGACACTTGCAACATCTAAACGCGCAGCCGCCATCATCATCCCTGGAAGTGATTTGTCACAACCTGCAAAGGTGACCATTCCATCAAATCGCTCTGCGTTCATTACAGTTTCAACAGAGTCAGCAATAATCTCTCGCGAAACCAATGAGAAGTGCATACCTTCATGACCCATTGAGATTCCATCAGAAACAGAAATCGTTCCAAACTGCATTGGAAATCCGCCAGCTGCAAAAACGCCCTCTTTTGAAGCCTTAGCTAATCGATCGAGTGACATATTGCATGGAGTGATCTCATTCCATGATGATGCGATACCGATCTGTGGCTTAACCCAATCCTCATCACCCATACCAACAGCGCGCAACATGCCTCGCTGAGGAGCTCTTTCCATTCCATCTGTGACGACATGTGAGCGTGGCTTCATGTTAGGCATGAGATGATTCTACCCTCTTGATAACACATTTATCATTCAAATAATTGGAGCATTACCGTGTCACAATCCGCACCCGCTGAAACCCTAGATCCAACAAGATGGCGCACTTTGTTTGTTGTTGCAATCGCGCAATTAATGATTGTCCTTGACAGCTCCATCATGAATATCGCTATTCCGAGTGCAAAGGTAGAGCTGGGAATCTCAGATGCTAATCAGCAATGGGTAATTACCGCCTACACCTTGGCCTTTGGAACTCTATTGCTCCTCGGTGGACGTATCGGTGATTACATGGGTCGCAAGAAGATATTCCTTATTGGCCTTGCAGGTTTTGCTGCGGCATCTGCAATTGGTGGCGTTGCGGTCAATGAAGGCATGCTTTATGCATCCCGCGCTCTTCAAGGTGTCTTTGCAGCGCTACTCGCACCAGCGGCTCTCGCCATAATCTCAGTAACCTTTACAGTTCCAAAAGAGCGTGCAAAGGCCTTTGGTGTCATCGGAGCAATCTCCGGAGGTGGAGCGGCAATCGGTTTGATTCTGGGTGGCGCTTTGACTGAGTACTTCTCTTGGCGCTGGTGCCTAGGAGTTAACACTCCTATCGCAATCTTTGCTGCATTTCTTGCCATTAAGTTTGTAAAGGAGTCGAAGGCTGAAGGAGACAACAGCTATGACATACCAGGCGTTCTCACCGCTACAGCTGGTCTTTTTGCACTGACTTATGGTTTCCATGAAGCAGCTATTAGCGGATGGAGTGACTCGCTAACTATTGGCTTCCTCTTGGCAGCGGTAGTTCTTCTAGCTGTCTTTGTTCTCATTGAAAAACGAGTAAAGAATCCTCTTATGCCGTTGCGCGTTGTTACTGATCGAAATCGTGGTGGTTCATACCTTGGATCACTAGTGGTCGGTGCAGGATTATTCTCAATGTTCCTGTTCCTAGGACTTTACCTTCAGGTAATTCTTGGATACTCGCCATTGCGTTCAGGCTTTGCTTTCCTACCTTTCACCGCCGGAATCATCATCTTCGCAGGTGTTGCATCTCAGTTGCTACCTAAGTTTGGTCCGCGTGCATTAATGGTTCCAGGGTTGATCGCAGCAAGTGCTGGAATGTTGATGATCGCTCGAATTACCCCTGAAACCTCATACTCAACCCATGTGCTGCCAGCACTCTTGATTATGTCTAGCGGTATGGCACTTGTGTTTATTCCATTAACATCGACAGCACTGCATGCGGTTTCACCTCATGACACAGGTGTTGCAAGTGCAATGCTCAATACCAGTCAGCAAGTTGGCGGTTCTCTTGGTGTGGCACTTCTGAACACCGTTGCAGCAACGGCAACCACTACATATGCAACAGCAAATGCTCAATTGGGAGAGAAGTTAATGCCATTTGCAATGACTCATGGCTTTACCGTGGCATTTAAGTTCAGTGCAGCACTTCTGTTCATCGGTGCAATCGTGCTCTTCTTCTTTATCAATATTGGTAAAGACTCACTTGTTGAGACCGAAGGCGCAGGCCTTCACTAATAACTATTGACCAAGGTGGCCAAGTAGAAGCTCTCGTACGCGAGCAGCATCTGCTTGGCCCTTTGTCTCTTTCATGACTGCGCCAATCAATGCTCCGGCTGCAGGTAGATGTCCGTTGCGAACCTTGTCAGCGGTATCTGCTTGATCTGCACAAACCTTTTCAATTGCAGCCATTAATGCGCCATCATCGTTGACAACTTTAATGCCGCGCTTTGCCACAACTTCAGAT
>CALMBJ010000277.1 GCA_937860175.1 uncultured Actinomycetes bacterium | reverse complement strand
AGAGCGTGCATATTTGATTCTCAAGTGGACGGGAGTAATTTTCTTAACTTTCATATCCATGCAAACCTTCTATTCGCTGCGCAAGGAGTTCGGTGGGTTTGATCTAAACAGCACGGTACAAATTTCGAACTGGGGCTCCTTTCGGTTGGGCCTGGTAACCAACTTAACCAATGCAAAGGCCGCTGTTTACGCTGTCGCCTTTATTCCTGCCTTTATTCCGCAAGAGAGCTCACTTGCCTTAGGAATCATCACGCTAGGTGCGGTATGGGCGATTATTTCCATTGTGTGGAATATGGGACTCATTTGGACAGTGAAAAAGTCCTCGGTTTACATTCAAAAACCACGCGTACGCAGAGTACTCACCGCTACATCTGCAGTGGGAATCTTGGCAATTGCCGTTAGCTTGGCAATCTCATAGAACGGCTTGGCTAGCGCTACTTAACTAGTGACTCAATAAAGGTCAGTGAGTTCTGAAAGATCAGCTCCTGGTCGTAATCCATAGTGGCAACGTGATAACTATTCACAAGCTCTATGCGCGACTTATTGGTGGAGCCAATTTCGCTAAGAATGATTTCAGTATTTGAAACCGGCAAGGTGTGATCATCTACCGAATGAAATAGTTGTACCGGAACGGTGATGTTCTTGAGATTTCTTCTGGTGATTCTGAGCATCTTCAGTAGTTGATAAATACCACGGGTAGGAAGTGCGTCATATCCCCACTCAGTTACACCCGGACGTTTAATGTCATCACCAACGCTGGTGCGCATCTTCTGAAATCTAGATAAGAAGAAAGCTAACTCAACCGGTACGCCCTTTACGTGGATCATGGGATTGACCAGAATCAACCCGGCTAATTCATTGTTGATCGACGATGCGACGTTAAGGACTGTTCCTCCGCCCATAGAAAGACCAACTAGAAAAATCACATCACAACTCTTGCGAAGCTCGCTTAACTCAAACTCAACTTTTGCTGGCCATTCCTGCCACTTAACCTTGTTGAGATCTTCAGGGCGTGTTCCGTGACCCGGCAGCATAGGAACCCGCACCGTGTATCCCTTTGAATGCAGGAACTCCCCCCAAGGACGCATTGATGCAGGAGATCCAGTGAAGCCATGAACGAGCAACACACCTACGCGTGCATTTTTTCCAGAACCCGTTGCAGCCCAGTCTTGCATCCAACCTTGTGGTGCTCCTTCAACCGCCATGTGTGAAGAGTACGACTGATGTTATGTCAGGGCAATCACCTACGATTGCTCACATGTCTAAGGTCGCCGAGAGGGAGCTCTCTCAAACTACCTTTGCTGTGCTCGATCTAGAAACATCAGGCGGCTCCCCCCGATTAGGTGCAGGTATTACCGAGATCGGCGTTGTTAAGGTCAAAGGTGGAGAAGTTCTTGGAACCTTTCAAAGTTTTGTCGATCCTGGTCATGCTCTTCCATACTTTATTACGGAGTTGACCGGAATAACCGATGAGATGTTGGTATCGGCCCCCTTTATCGATGAGATTCTGCCGACGCTTTTTGATTTTCTAGGAAGCGCTGATGAAACAGTTATTGTTGCCCACAACTCACCTTTTGATTTGAGCTTTCTTAAGGCAGCAGCTCAAACCCATGAAATCCCCTGGCCTGATTATCAAACAGTCGACACCGCTCGTCTTGCTCGCGCGGTCCTTGATCGTGATGAGGTAATCAATTGCAAGTTATCGACCTTGGCCAACTTCTTTGGCGCAACTACATCACCCAACCACCGAGCACTCGATGATGCCAAAGCAACAGTTGATGTGCTCCATGGATTGATCGAACGTTTAGCAGGCTTTAACATCCACAACTTTGAAGAGATGCGAAACTTTCCATCCAAGAAAAAGAGAGCTAAGCGCCCAATCTCTGAGTGAGTTCACTCCACTTGATTACCAGCTCTTGTGCAGCACCAGAATCAAGGGCTTCATTGGCCAAAGCCACACCCGCCAAAACTCTCTCATGCAGCGTCAAACTCATTTCACCCTTAAAAGCTGCGATCGCCGCGGCGGCGTTTAAAACGCATGCATCTCGGTGCGGACCCTTCTTGCCATCGAAAATCTCTCTGGCTATCACTGCGTTTTGTGCGCCATCGCCGCCTACCAGCGCGGACACTGGCGAAAGGGCTATGCCAAAATCTCGCGGGTCTAACAATCCGCTCACAATTTCATCGTTTCCGATACTTAAAACCGAAGTTGTTGTCTCCAGGGTTATCTCATCAAGTCCATCATCGCCTCGGAAAACAAAACCATCTACACCTCTATCACCCAAAACTTGAGCCATAACAAGGTGCATTCGATCATTGGCAACTCCTATCGCTGCCGACTTTGGTCGTGCAGGATTGGCTAAGGGTCCGAGAATGTTGAAAACAGTTGGCGTTGCCAACTCTTTCCGCGCAGCGGCGGCATGCTTCATCGCTGGATGAAATATCGGGGCGAAGCAAAAACCTATTCCCAGCTGTTGAAAGCTCTCTTCTACACCTTTGCCATCAAGAGTGATATTGATTCCAAGATTTTCAAGTAGATCAGCTGACCCAGATTTAGAGGAAGCTGCACGATTGCCATGTTTTACTACCTTTGCACCTGCGGCTGCTGCAATTATCGCCGCGGTGGTAGAGATGTTAATTGTGTGAGCACCATCGCCACCAGTGCCAACTGTGTCAACGGCGCGCTCTGAAATCGAGATGGGGGCGCAGTGTTGGTACATCTGATCTACGAGAGCTCCAACCTCTTCTGGAGACTCGCCTTTTTTCTTTAATGCTAATAAAAACTCTTTGATCGTCTCATTTGAGGCTTGCCCGGTCAGAATCTGATTCATGCACCATTGGACGCGATCAATCTCTAGATCTAATCCTGAGTCAATAATCGCTATGTTTTCTCTCCACAGCAATTGGCTCATGGCAAAAGTTAAGCAGAAACGATGGAGGCGCCGCGCAACAATTCAGCGGTTGTTTTGGCCAATGTAAATGGATCGATGGGATGGACCACCGAAGCTTCAGCTAGTGACCAAGCCGCTAACCACTTATCTTCCTTACGACCTGTAATAACAAGAATAGGTGGGCAGTTGAAAACCTCATCCTTAAGCTGACGAGCCATTCCGAGTCCACCTTCCTGGGCGGCTTCACCATCGAGGATGAAAAGATCTGCTCGGAAACCGCCAGCAAGATTTTTTGAGTCAATATAGGCGCGCAGGGCTGGGCCAGTAGCAAACTCATGAATCTCATGTTCAGGAAGATCCTTAGCCACACGTACGCCAAGGGCGGAAGCTATAGCGGATCGAACTGTGGAGTCATCGGAGTAAACGATGATCTGTTTTTTGGTCTCGGCCATGG
>CALMBJ010000276.1 GCA_937860175.1 uncultured Actinomycetes bacterium | reverse complement strand
ATTTCTGCCTGTCTCGTGGGCTCGGAGATGTGTATAAGAGACAGATTCAAGAGTGACATCATCTAAGGCATCTGAAGCAGCCCAAGCCTTTTGAATATCTTCAGCACGTCGATCATCAATTACAAAGTGAACTGCAGAAAGATTGCGTGGCTTGAGGCTTCGGGCGTAGCGAATTGCACCAACAGTTGCAATATCAACATTATCAACCAGAACAGTTACATCGTGACGAGCAATTGATGTCGCGCGTTCTTGATGCTGCTTCACTGCAAGTGCTGCCTGCTCGCGGGTGTACTGGTTGTTAAATTTCAACATCAATAGAACAACTAAAGGCGTGCCAATAACAACTAGCCAAGTTCCTTCGGTGAACTTAATAATTGAGAGAACTACAACGGTAAATGTGGCAATTCCAGTCGCCAAACCATGCAAGAAGATCTTTCGCTTTGAGAGTTTCATTCGAATACTTCTCTTTGTCATTCCAGCACCAGTTAAAGCAAAGCCGATGAAGACCGCCAGAGCGTAAATGGCGGCAAGGGTTGTTATGTTTGCTTTAGTAACAATTACAAGTGTTGAGGCAGCCGCTGCAATAAAGAAAATGCCATTTGAAAAGACCAATTTATGGCCACGCTGAGTTAGGCGTCTTGGCAGGTAGCCATCATTAGCCACCATATTGACCATGTTTGGAAATGCGGTGTAGCAAGTATTGGCACCAGCAAACAAGATCAACATAGTGCCAAGCTGGGTTAAGAGATAGAGAATTCCGCCCATTACTCCATCTCCCAGGGCAGCTTTTGCTACCAATGAGATAACTGTTGGAGTTCCATCAGTATGAGGAATCGCCTGAGTTTCTTTAGCTAGCCAGGCAATTCCGATAATCAATCCACCGAGCGCAAGACTCATGAGAATCAAAACTTTTTTTGCATTTACATGTTCAGGACTCTTAAAGAGCGGAACACTGTCTGAAATAGCTTCGAGTCCAGCCAAAGAAGCACTACCGCTGGCAAAAGCCTTCAAAATCAAGAGCATCGCTGCAACTGTAAGTAAGCCCTGTGCCTGACCGATTGGCACCAATCCTTCTACATCTTGGCTATAAACAGGAAGAGTGCCTGAGAAGTACCTATAGATACCAAAGATGAAAACTGTAAACATTGTGCCAAGGAATAAGTAAGAAGGAAGAACAAAAAAGACACCCGCCTCTTTAACACCTCTTAAATTTACAAAGGTTAAAGTTATAACAATGAAAATCGTGATCTGAACTATGTAGGGATTTAGTTCAGGAAAGGTTGATAAAAGTGCTGCAACTCCCGCAGCTGATTGAATCGCCACAGTAATGATGTAACCAAACATAAGCTCGACCGCTGCTACCTGCGAAACAACTCTGCCAAAGTTTTCTCGCGAGACAAGGTAGGCACTTCCAGAGCGTGTGTAAGTTGCAATTACATCCTTATACATAAGTGTGATTACAACAAGCATCAACAAAATGATGCCAATCATTGGTGGGAAAATCGTAAATGCAGCTAAACCAAAGGCGGGAATAAGTGCAACCAGAACCTGCTCGCCACCGTAGGCCGATGATGAGATGCAATCAGATGAGAGAACTCCAAATGCATTTTTCTTATTAAGGCGTTGGGAGGATAGAGAATGTCGGTTTAGCGGAATTCCAAGAAAGTATTTCTTGAGCTTGTAACTCAAAGGGTCTTTAAGGTTCTGCCGCTCATGCTTTACAACAGGTATATGTGCATCATCGCTCCACGACTTAGGCACTAAAAACTCCTCTTTTGATGCAGCTACAGCAAAGTAATGCCCCTCACTCTACCTCAGTGCAGTTGTACTTCAATGGCTTTGCGGTGGCCGTATAATTGCCCTATGCATACACAGTTATATATCGATGGCCAATGGGTTGATGGAATCGGAAAGCTACCTGTACACGATCCCAGCGATGGTTCAGTAATCGCCGAGGTAGCCCTTGCCGGAGATGCACAGTGTGAAGCGGCAATCGCTGCAGCCGATGCCGCTGCAAAGGCGTGGGCAAAGACAGCTCCGCGCTATCGCTCAGAGATTTTGCGTAAAGCTTTTGAGTTGATGACCGCAGAAAATGAGGCGATCGCAACTTTAATCTCACGCGAAAATGGCAAAGCGATGCCAGATGCTCGTGGTGAAGCAACATATGCAGCCGAATTTTTCCGTTGGTTTGCAGAAGAAACTGTTCGCACACCAGGAGATTTCCGCAAGAGCCCATCAGGTGACAAGCGCATTCTTGTAACCCATGAACCAATCGGTCTTTCTATTCTTATTACACCGTGGAACTTCCCAGCAGGAATGGCTACTCGCAAGATCGGTCCAGCGGTAGCTGCCGGTTGCACAATGATTTTAAAGCCAGCGGGTGAAACACCTTTAACTGCAATGTACATCGTTGATTTAATGGAGCGCGCAGGATTACCAAAGGGAGTTCTTAACTTAGTTCTCCCAGAAAAAACCGGTCCTGCGATTTCAAAGATGCTTCATGATCCACGTGTTAAGAACCTTTCCTTTACCGGTTCAACAGAGGTCGGCCGCATTCTTCTTAAAGAGGCTGCAGACCGCGTAATTCGCTGCTCAATGGAGCTTGGCGGAAATGCACAAGTAGTTATTCATGATGATGCCGATCTCGCAGTAACAATTCCACAGCTTTCACTTGCCAAGATGCGTAACGGTGGAGCAGCTTGTACATCTGCGAACCGCATCTTTGTTCAACGCGGAATCGCAGACAAGTTCATTGCAGAGATGTCTAAGTCCATGAGCAGCTATGTCATGGGACGTGGAACTGAGGCAACAACAACTCTTGGTGCATCTGTTTCCATGAAGGAGCGCAACAAGATCGCAGAGCTTGTAGATGAATCTGTAGCAGCTGGTGCAAAGGTTGAGGTTGGTGGAGTTAAGCCAGAAGGCGATGGCGCTTTCTACCCTGCAACAGTTTTGATTGTTGAAAAGGACAATCCAATTCTGCTTCATGAGATCTTCGGACCAGTTGCTCCGATCGTCATCTTTGATACAGATGAAGAGGGAATTGAAATGGCTAATGACACCGATTTCGGTCTTATTAGTTATGTCTTCTCTTCAAACCTCACCCGCGCCTTGCGCACCGCAGAGGCGATGGAGTCAGGAATGGTCGCAATCAACAAGGGAGTTATCTCTGATCCTGCTGCACCATTTGGTGGCGTGAAGCAATCAGGTTTGGGCCGCGAGGGCGGCTTTGATGGAATTCACGAGTTCTTGCAGACCAAGTTCATTGGCGTCGAGATCTAACCAGCGGAGGATGTCCGCGGTTGCGATTCCCGCACTTGGCAGGGGTTCCAGCT
>CALMBJ010000275.1 GCA_937860175.1 uncultured Actinomycetes bacterium | reverse complement strand
TGCTCAATCAACATCACGCTTCAGGCCGTTTAGAGGTTCGTTTTGTAGATATCACTAATACAGATGAAGTTATTGCCGCAATGAAAGGCGCTGCCTTGTTGTGGTTAGAGTCTCCAACAAATCCATGCCTTGATGTTGCCGATCTTCCAGCGCTGATTGCAGCTGCAAAGAAACAGACAATCGGTGTCGGCGTAGATAACACCTTTGCAACTCCACTTGTTCAGCAACCTTTATCGATGGGTGCTGACATCGTTATGCACTCGGTGACAAAGTTCTTAGCAGGCCATAGTGATGTTGTGCTTGGTTCACTTTCCACATCTGATGCCGCACTCTTTAAGCGCTTAGATGAGGCTCGACGTTTCAACGGTGCTATTCCTGGTCCCTTTGAAGCATGGCTTGCACTTCGTGGAATTCGCACCTTCCCGGTCCGCTTTAGAGCGGCAGAAAGTAATGCGAAACAATTAATTTCACGCCTTGAAGCACATGCCAAGGTCACCAAAGTTCGCTATCCAGGTTTTGGTGCGGTCATCTCATTTGAGGTTGATGGAAGCGCAGAGCAGGCGGAGCAGGTTTGCAACTCATCAAAGCTGATCACGCATGCAACTAGCCTTGGCGGAGTCGAGTCATTGTGGGAGCGCCGACGTCGTTGGGCCCTTGAAAGTCCATCAGTTCCTGAACAGTTAATTCGATTGTCGGTTGGGTGCGAGCATGTTGAGGATATTTGGCAGGATATAGAACAGGCGTTGGCCTCTTTATAGAGATTTTCTCAGCAATAGCGAGTATTTTTATCCCATGCTAAAAGCTATTCGTCGCACCTTCGCAGCATTGACTGTGACAATTCTTGCCTTTCGCGCCGTTGCCTCACTTTTGTCTTGGGTAGAGAAGCAAGATGAATCTGTTGCCGATACTTGGGTCGATGAAGATGAGTTTGAAGATGCCTGAGGTCCAATACATTCCCGGTACCTGCAACATCGGTAAGGGTGAGGTTCGCAAAAGGCAATTAGTTGCCGTAGTAGGACTTCTTTTTTCTATATCAACATTGCTTACCTTTAATACCGTAGATGCGCCAACGGTTATTCGCTTAGGAATTTTCTTTCCATTAATGGTTGCATCTATTGGCTTTGTTCAGTCTCGTTCAAAGTTTTGCTTAGCGTATGGATTTGCTGGAACCTTCAATATGGGCAAGATGGGTGACATCAAGCGGGTTGCCAGCAAGGAAGACAGAGCTGCAGATCGCAAGACTGCGCTTGTAATCCTCGGTAAATCTTTTCTACTTGCAGCACTAGCAACAGCGGTGGTTTTAGTTCTTCCGCTTTAATTGAATTTGAGATCTAAACGATCTCGCTTCCATCCTTACGTGTTGCAGTAAGGCTTGCAACCGCGGTAACGGTTAGTGCAGCAACGATTACAAAGAGACTAACCTCAATAGGCACATGAGGTAATTTGATGCCCGCGAAATCGTGAATACCGATGCCATGGAAAGCCTCAATAAACATCTTGAGACCGATAAACGCCAGAATAAAGGAAAGCCCCTTAGATAGGTAAACCAACCGTTGCAATAAGCCATGCAACAAGAAGTACAACTGACGTAGACCCATAAGGGCAAAGATGTTGGCGCAAACGACGATATATGGATCACGGGTGATTCCAAAGATTGCAGGAATTGAGTCAAGAGCAAAGACAAGGTCAGTGAAACCTAAAGATATCAAGGCAATAACAAAGGTTGTCGCACCTTTGGAACGCAAGAAGGTGATTATTCGATCTTCTTTCCATTCTTCCTCGCCCTTATCTTCAACTAGAAGTCGATAAGCGGTGAAGACAAGGAAAGCTCCAAAGATAAAGAAAGCTCCAGAGAATTTTTCAATGATCGCGCTACCGGCAGCGATGAAGCCTCCGCGCAACAGGAGCGCGATGATGATTCCTAATAGCAGAACTAGTTGTTGCTTGGTCCTATCCACCTTCAATCTGCTCAGGATTATGACAAAAACGAAGATGTTATCTACCGATAGTGCGTACTCAGT
>CALMBJ010000274.1 GCA_937860175.1 uncultured Actinomycetes bacterium | reverse complement strand
GTGCGACCTGCAACGTGATAGATAGCTGTGCCGGTCCATAAAACTAACTCGCCCTTTTTCTGCACCAAGGAGTGATCATCGGGTTGGTTGCCAGCAGAGGCGGCGGTGAAGATATCTAAGGCTTGGGCGAGAACTTTGTTTTCTCTCTCCCAGTCAAGGAGTGCTGATTCGTAAACGGATTGAGCGCGCTTGGCTGCTCGCTTGGCTTTGAAGTTAGCAAAAAATCCCATGGGTTGATTATCTCTTTACTTTGGGTGGATTAGGTGCAGATTACGCAGAGTGACTCGCAAAACTTTATTGCAAAAAAGTAGCCCCGCTCGACTAACTGCGGGGCTACTTAGTGGTGCGTACTACTGGCGGGATTCGAACCCGCAACCGCTCCTTAGTCAGAAGAGTGCTCTATCCATTGAGCTACAGCAGTACGCGAACGGAAGGTAAGCCCATTACAACTCTCTTTCTTATTTGTGTACTGATTCTGTGGATAGATGAGAGGTGCTAAAGTTTATTCACCTTAGTCGGAAGAGTGATACTCGCAAGAGTTACACAGCGAAGGCTCCGCAGATTAACCTCTGCGGGGCTTTTGCTTTATAGCTTTCCAAGATGGTTTGTGAGTTCGTTGTAGTGATGGAACTTAGCTTTTGACGACGATATCGATTACCGCTTCAGGGGTAGCGCCATCGCGAAGTTCGGCATTCACATTGGTTGGGATGCCATTGATTTGAGCGGCAGAGAGCACCGCTAACTGGGCTGCGATCTCCCCCATCCAGTAGAAGGCTGCAGGGCCGGCGCGGTCTAGAAGGTGCTGGGCTTGGTTAATGCGGGAGTCGCTGAACTTTTCAAGATCGTTGTTGTTGTCATTGATGATGTCCAATAGGTATCGCTTAATGTCTAGGGCGATGCCGGTGTTGGTGTTGTGATCGTTGATTAGGGCGCGTAGCTCGGCATCGAGGGTGCGAGGTTTGCGGCGGGCTTTGCGCTTTGAGAAGCTGTTGAAGACAAAGTAGAAAAAGATGAAGAGCAGGATGAATTCGAACATGGGCTAGATGTTACGCAGGGTGACTGACAGGTTGGTGAGGGTGGGGCTAATCAGGGTTTAGGCATGTATTGCTTTGAAACAACTTCGGCGAGGATTGGCGCAGCGG
>CALMBJ010000273.1 GCA_937860175.1 uncultured Actinomycetes bacterium | reverse complement strand
ATTACTTGCCAAGTACCGGTGAAGTGACAATTACTGTCGTTGCTGACATTAATCCTCTGCCAACTCCAATCGTTACTCCGTCAAACACAGCTTCAGCAAAACCAATTACAAACACAACCTCATCTGCAACAAGCAAGGTGATTACTGTCGGTAATGGATTGTCATCAGTTGTCACCAGTGGTGTGCAGGTAAGCGTTCTTCCTCAACTTAACTTCTCAGGAAAAACATCTGTAACACTATCCGTAAATGATGAAGGTGAAACAAAAGAGGTCATTGTTCCTGTGACTGTACTTCCTTTGCCTGCAGTCACACCTTTGACAACACCAAATGCGAGAGGCAGAAGCACAATCGCTTGGAAACCATCACCAAATGCAATTGAGTATGAAGTGACTTTGGCCGGAAAGAGTATTTGCACAACCGCTGCAACTTCATGTTCTACCGCAGCTCTTATCGGACCAAACTCCGATGTAAAGGTTGTTGCAAAGGGCAATGATGAAACAGTGGCACCAGTTGCTGCGGCAAAATACACAGCGCCTAAGAATCCAGTAACCGCTCTTATCGTTTACTTTGATACAAACAAGTTCAACCTTGATGCAAAAGACCGAGCAGATATTCGTGCAGTCGCCAAGGTGATCATCGAGCAAGGTTTTAAGAACATTGTAATCAACGGCCATACAGATCTGCGTGGTGGTGTTGATAACAAGGTACTTTCAAATAATCGATCAAACTCAACCTTCAACTATCTGAAGGAGCTTGTACCTGGATTAAATGTCACCATCGGTGCATTTGCTTCAACAAGACCTGCGGTTAGAGGAACCAGTGCAGCCGCACTTGCCTCAAACCGTCGTGCCGAGGTTGGCGTCTTCTAAGGGTAAAAGCCGCTAAATAAAGGGGTTTTACCCCCTTCAAAGCCTGCCAGCGCCCCCCGATAGACTTACCGCCATGTCAAAGACGCTCCCAACCCCTGCCGCCCCGGCGCAGGATGTAACCCGCAGCGTCCTTGCGATCAAACCCTTCCGCAAGCTCTGGAACTCGATGCTCTTCTCATCCCTTGGTGATTGGCTCGGCCTGCTTGCAACCACCGCGATGGCGCAACAACTTTCTGGTGGCGATTACACAACCGCTAACTTTGCAATCGCAGGTGTCTTCATCGCACGTTTGCTACCAGCAGTATTCCTTGGCCCAATCGCCGGAGTAATCGCCGACAAATTTGATCGCCGCAAACTTATGGTCAACTGCGATGTTCTGCGCGCAGCGCTCTACATCTCTATTCCAATCGCAAACAATTACTTCTGGCTCTACACCGCAATGATCTTGGTTGAGTGCATAACCTTGTTCTGGTCACCAGCTAAAGAAGCATCGGTTCCTAACCTGGTCCCCCGCGAAAAGTTAGAAAACGCAAACCAAGTTTCTCTGCTCGCCGCATACGGCACCGCACCCGTTGCAGCGCTGCTCTTCACCTTCCTTTCACTTTTCACCAGCGCAATCAACGCCGCCTTTGATATCAACACAACCGCCGTTGATATTGCACTGTATGCAAACGCACTGTCATTTGCCTTCGCTGCATATGTAATCTGGGGATTACGCGAAATCCCACGCGGCTCAGCGGAAAAGAAATCAGCAGACACCGGAATTCTTAAATCACTTCACGATGGTTGGAAATCAGTTTCCACCAGCAAAATTATTCGCGGCCTAGTCGTCGGAATGGTCGGTGCATTCATTGCAGCTGGCGCAGTAATTGGCCTTGCTCGCACC
>CALMBJ010000272.1 GCA_937860175.1 uncultured Actinomycetes bacterium | reverse complement strand
GCCATGGCCCCAGTCTATTGAAAAATTCTCTCCCAGCCTCCTCTGAAGCTTCTCAGAATTGGAGATTTCAAGGTGATCCGTTTCACCTCAAAAGGGGTAAAAACAGCCTCCCCTAACGCTCCCCTAGGCAGACGGGGAGGCTGTTTTCGGGAATAATCACCTCTATGTCAAGCGCCGTAACACAACACAAGATCACTCGTCCAAATGCAGTAGCTGTTGGAACTATCGTCTGGCTTTCTAGCGAGCTGATGTTCTTCGCCGCACTGTTTGCCATGTACTTCACTATTCGTGCTGTGCAAGGTCCTGCCATTTGGGCCGAGTCAACAGAGCTGCTCAGCATTCCCTTCGCTGCAGTGAACACGACAATCTTGGTTCTCTCATCTGTTACATGTCAGTTCGGAGTCTTTGCTGCAGAACGTTTCCAAAATCGCCGCACCGGAAAATTGCATCAGGTAACTCAATGGGGAATGCGCGAGTGGTTTGCTACAACATTCATCATGGGATCAATCTTTATTGCGGGTCAGGTTTATGAGTACGCATTGTTGGTCTCCGAAGGGCTTGCACTTTCGACAAATGCATACAGCTCTGTCTTTTATATAACAACTGGTTTTCACGGTTTGCACGTAACGGGAGGCCTCATCGCCTTCTTGATCGTAATGATTCGTGTTTCAAAGGCTCGTAGATTCACACACCAGCAAGCGACAACCGCAATTGTGGTTTCGTATTACTGGCACTTCGTTGACGTCGTCTGGATCGCACTATTTGCTGCGATCTACCTGATTAAGTAGTAAGGAATAAAAGTGAAGCGTCTATCTCGCTACCGTCGCCACAAGGCGGTCGGTCCTACATTGTTGATTTTTGCGTTGTTTGCAATTGGAACAACCTTTAGCGTTGCCAGCGCAACTACGACACCGCAAACAACAAAGGCTGATCGGTCAGCTCTTATTGAAGAAGGTCGTCAGATCTTTTTAAAGGGTTGTTCTTCTTGTCATGGACTTAACTCTGAGGGTGGACAGGTAGCACCATCTTTGGTTGGTGTCGGTGCTGCTTCAGTAGATTTCCAAGTTGGTACTGGTCGTATGCCTATGGGCGATATGAGTACTCAGGCGATGCGCAAAGAGCCACTGTATACACCTGAAGAAACAGCGGCTTTGGCTGCTTATGTAGCATCACTTGCTCCAGGGCCTGAAATTCCAACTGAAGACATGCTCAACTACGAACGTGATGGAAGCATTGCTGAGGGCGGTCAACTCTTCCGTACTAACTGCGCGATGTGCCACAACTTTGCAGGTCAAGGTGGAGCGTTAACTCAAGGAAAGTACGCACCAACTTTGATGGGAATTGAACCAAAGCACATCTACGAAGCGATGGTTACCGGTCCACAAGCGATGCCAGTCTTTAGTGATAAAACAATTACACAAAAAGAAAAAATGGACATCATTAAGTGGATCAAGCATGCTGAAAAAGAGCCGAACTTAGGTGGAGCTTCACTTGGCCGAGTTGGTCCTGTTACAGAAGGATTACTCGCTTGGACTTTGGGTCTTGGGCTTCTAATCGGCGTAGCGGTATGGCTAGCCATGAAGGCGAGATAAAACATGTCTAATGAAATTGAAGCCATAAAGGATCCAGGTCTTCCAGCACATGTTCACCGCAAAGCAGATCATGATCCAGTAGCTGCAAGACGTGCGGAGCGACAAGTTGCTTCGATGTTTATGATCTCGGTCTTTGGAACAATTTTGATGATCGGATCTTTCTTTATTCCGGAAGATGTATTTGTTTTTGTTCCAATCATGGGAAATCAAAACGCTCATCAGTTAGGTCTAGGTCTTGGACTTGCGATCTCCTTATTCTTCATCGGAATCGGTGCGATTCATTGGGCAAAGACTTTGATGCCTGATCAAGAGGTGATTGCCCATCGTCACGAATTCAGATCCAAGGATGAGGATCGAAAAGATTTTGTAGTTGCTATTAAGGATGGAGCGCAGGCATCTGGTTTAGGGCGACGCTCATTAATCAAAAGAACATTGGGTGCAGCGTTAGGACTTTCAGCGGTATCTCCACTTCTACTCTTTAGAGATTTAGGACCACTGCCAGGAAATGATCTCAAGGAGACTTCCTGGAAATCAGGTACTTACCTTGTAACCGACCCAGGTGACCGAAGAATCCGTGCTTCCGATCTTGAGGTCGGAGCGGTGGCTCAGGTACTTCCAGAAAGTGATGATCCATCGCATAGGCATCTCAGTGACATCGCAAAGGATGCGGTGCTGTTAATCCGTCTTCGTCCAGAAGAGTTCAACCTGGATGCTGAGCGTTTGAGCTGGACACATGAGGGCATCATTGCTTTCTCCAAGATCTGCTCACACATGGGTTGCGCCGTTGCTTTGTATGAGCAAACGACAAAGCATCTGCTGTGCCCATGTCACCAATCAACATTTGATGTGACCCGAGCTGCAAAGGTGATTTTTGGACCTGCGGCCCGACCACTTCCGCAGTTAAATATCACCGTGGATGCTGAGGGTTTCCTCATCGCCCGCGATCCATTTAATGAACCAGTTGGACCTAGCTTTTGGGGGCGTATCTCTTCATGACAACAGAACAACGTTTAGGTCAGGTCGCCAACTATGTTGATGAGCGCACGGGTGCCGCAGCATGGATGAAGAAGAATCTACAAAAGGTGTTTCCAGATCACTGGTCATTCCTCCTTGGTGAGGTAGCGCTGTACTCATTTGTAATTTTGCTTTTATCTGGAACCTATCTGACCTTCTGGTTTGATCCTTCAGCTCGCGAAGTTATCTATGAAGGAAGTTATGAACCGCTTGAAGGCGTAAAGATGTCAGCTGCATACGCATCTGCACTACATATCTCATTTGAGGTCCGCGGTGGTTTGTTGATGCGACAGATTCACCACTGGGCTGCTTTGATCTTTATGGCGGCGATCGTTGCCCACTTGATGCGCGTCTTCTTTACCGGTGCATTCCGTAAGCCTCGCGAAGCTAACTGGATCATCGGTGTCGGTCTATTAACACTTGGAATTGTTGAAGGCTTCCTTGGTTACTCACTTCCTGATGATCTTTTGTCAGGAACTGGTATCCGCATCGCTGAGGCGATAATTCAAGCCTTACCGGTGGTTGGTTCGTATCTTTCCTACTTTGCCTTTGCTGGCCCCTTCCCTGGTGAAGCCTTTATTCCGCGAATATATATTCTCCATGTTCTCCTGATTCCAGGAATTATGCTCGCTTTAATTACCGTCCACTTGATGATGGTTTGGTACCAAAAGCACACTCAATTCCCTGGTCCAGGTCGCACAGAAAAGAATGTTGTCGGTTATCCATTGATGCCGGTTTACATGGCAAAGGCGGGTGGATTCTTCTTCATCGTATTTGGCGTAACCGCATTTTTGGGTGCGGTAGCTTCCATTAACCCCTTGTGGCTTTACGGGCCATATACACCTGGCCAGATAACGGCAGGTTCCCAACCAGATTGGTACATGGGTTGGCTCGATGGTTTGGTTCGCATGGCTCCACCAATTGAAACTTACTTCTTTGGCTACACAATCTCTTGGAATATTTTGATTCCAGGATTGATCGTGCCTGGAATTCTCTTCACAGGTATGGCGCTGTACCCGTTTATTGAAAGTTGGATCACAGGCGATAAGCGTGAGCACCACCTACTTGACCGTCCTCGCAATGCGCCAAACCGCACAACCATTGGTGCGATGTCATTAACCTTCATGTTGGTTGCATTGATCAACGG
>CALMBJ010000271.1 GCA_937860175.1 uncultured Actinomycetes bacterium | reverse complement strand
ACAGAGTAGATCGTCGGCAGCGTCAGATGTGTATAAGAGACAGCTCCATAGCTGTATAGAGCGCCCATAGATCGCGCTCCTTTAACTCGCGCGTAAGAGATTCCTTGAGGGTAAACATCGCTCGCGCAGAGGTTAAAAGCTCTTGCTCTGGGGTTGTCAGGTTTATCGCAGAGCCATCCCCCCATCGCTCTTGAATATCTTTGAGCTCCTGAGCGCGAACGCCAGGATTAACCAGGTATGCGGCAAGTGAGGTATCAAAGTCAATGCCCATTAATCCATTTAATCGTGCCAAGCTCTTTGCATCATGTGCAATCTTGGATTTGGCAGAGTCGGTAGCCCACTCCCCCATTTCTGAGGAGTGAACGAGGAAGACATCTTCAGGAGTTAAAGCAATTGCGTAGCGATGTAGTTTTTCATCAATCAATTGATATGCAATAGCAATATCACCTGAATGCTTTTTGATCTTGGCCGACGCCTCAGCTGGAGTAAGTACGCCTTCTGCGATTTCTGTTGCAAAAAGTTCTAGTGCTGGATCAGGAAGATTTGAATCTGATTTCAAAAGAATCGGCTTCATGCGATCCTTGAGCGTCTTGAACTCCAGCTTTTCAAAGAGTGGATTGGTGTTGTTCTCATCTACCCCGCTCCAGGCCAAGGCATCGATATTGAGCTCTAGCGGAACATTTGCAACAAGTTGGGTTAGCTCGCGATTACGAATCACATCGTTGATCGAGTCACGAAGGGATTGACCAACCTTGCCACCGAGCTTGTCTACATTGGCGATCAGCTCATGCAGCGATCCATATTCGACAACCCACTTAGCCGCGGTCTTCTCACCAACACCAGGAACGGAGGGCAGGTTGTCACTGGGATCTCCACGAAGAGCTGCAAAATCTGGATACTGCTCGGGTGACATTCCATACTTTTCTTGAACAGCATCAGGTGTCATACGTGCAAGGTCACTTACTCCACGCTTTGGATAGAGCACCGTTGTCTTTTCATTTACTAATTGGAATGAATCACGATCGCCGGTACAAATAAGAACCTGCGCACCTTCACGCTCTGCCTGCTTGGCAATAGTTGCGATGATGTCATCTGCCTCAAAGCCTTCTACCTCAAAAGAGGTAATGCCAAATGCGGTGACAAGTTCATGTAGGTAAGACATCTGTGAACGAAACTCATCAGGGGTCTTTGCTCGATTGGCTTTGTATTCAGGGAAAATCTCGGAGCGAAAGGTCTTACGGGAAACATCAAATGCCACAGCTACGTGGGTGGGCTTCTCGCTGCTGAGCAAAGAGAGCAACATGGTGGCAAAGCCGTAAATAGCGTTGGTGTGCTGACCCTGTGCGGTGGTGAAGTTATCGGCGGGCAGTGCGAAGAATGCCCGATACGCCATGGAGTGCCCATCGATAAGTAATAGGCGTTTGGTCATGGATGCATCGTAGGGTGCCAGTTAGACTCTGCGCATGACTGAACCGGATTATCTTGCAATTATTAAGGAACGTGGAAGCGGCGCCCTTGATAAGAAGATGGGTATTGAAATCACCGAAGCATCACTAACAAGGCTAGTTGCAACAATGCCGGTTGAGGGAAACACTCAACCGATGGGCATCTTGCACGGCGGAGCAAATGTTGTTCTAGCTGAAAGCCTTGGCTCTGTCGGAACACAGCTCAACGCTGGCGCAAATCGTAAGATCGTTGGAATTGATATCAATGCAACCCATCACAAATCCGCTGCTACTGGATTTGTTACAGGAGTAGCAACAGCGGTTTCAATCGGAAAAACCTTATGCAGCTGGGACATTGTCATCACAAATGAAAACGGGCAGCGCACCTGCACCGCCCGTATCACCTGCATGATCCTTGCCGATAGAGGTTAGTGAGCACCTGTTCCAAGGTAAGCCGCACGTACCCTGTCTCTTATACACATCTCCGAGCCCACGAGACAGGCAGAAATCTCG
>CALMBJ010000270.1 GCA_937860175.1 uncultured Actinomycetes bacterium | reverse complement strand
CAAGTGGAACTGCTTTTGCAGTCTCTGAAACTCCAACACATGATCCTTCTGGTGCCGTTGCTGGCTTTGCCGATGCAACCGGACGTTATCTACCTTTGGTGTGCACATTAAACGCTGCACGTATTTTGGATGCAGCTTGTCGCATCCTTGGCAAATCTCATGATGAGGTTGCCCAGCTTGCACTGGCTGCAAAGCCTGGGGCTAATGGATTAACTCTTCTTCCTTACTTTGAAGGTGAAAGAACACCTAACCGTCCAAAGGCAACAGGTCTCTTTGCAGGTATGAACTTGAGTAACTCAAATCAGGAAGATATCGCCAGAGCGATGGTTGAGGGGATGTTGGCAGGGCTTGCAGATGCAGTTGATGCATTAGTTGCATTAGGTGTTGGTGTAAATCGTATTTTGCTCATCGGAGGTGCGGCGAAAAATCCTGCAGTTCCGGTGATCGCAAGTGCTTTGTTTGGTCGCGAGGTACTAGTTCCACCTGCTGGAGAATATGTAGCTAATGGGGCCGCTAAGCAAGCTGCATGGGCTTTGCTCGGACAGATGCCAACATGGGATTTGGGTGAGGTTACTCATCACAATAGTGTGGCAACACCTGATGTAATGGCACGGTACAAGGAGCTAAAGAACAGAACAGAAAACTGGAGTTAGACGGTAACGCGAACACCTTTACCGACAATAACAATTCCACCTTCACTTACTGTAAAGCGCTGACGATCGCGCTCTAGATCAACACCGATTTGTGCGCCGGGATCCACAATTACGCTCTTATCCAAAATAGCTTTGCGAATAATCGCCTTTTCGCCAATTCGCACATTAGGCATCAATACAGTGCCTTCAACGATCGCTGCCTTTCCAACTGAAACATCGTAAGAAACCACTGATCCATGCAGTATTCCGCCAGAGATAATCGAACCTGCTCCGACGATTGAATCGTGGGCCGACCCACCCTCGCTGAACTTGGCAGGTGGAAGTGATGGCGGATTTGTAAGTAAGGGCCAGTCGCGGTTATACAAATTAAAGATTGGGTGAACAGAGACAAGATCCATATGTGCGTCGTAGTACGCATCAATGGAACCTACATCGCGCCAGTAACCTTTATCGCGCTCGGTTTCTCCGGGTACTACATTGTTTGCAAAGTCGTAAACCTTTGCCTGACCTTGTGAAGTCAAGAATGGAATGATGTTTCCACCTAAGTCATGACGGGATTCAATATCCTCTGAATCAAGAATGAGCGCTTCTTCCATGACATCGCGCTTAAAAATGTAATTACCCATAGAAACCAGTGAAAGCTCAGGGTGTCCAGGCATCGCTGGTGGGTTTGCAGGCTTTTCATGGAAGGCCTTAATGGTGATTCCATCATCAGCTAACTCAATTACACCAAAATCATGTGCTTCAGAACGTGGCATACGAATCGCTGCAACTGTAACCCCTGCACCGGTTTCAACATGCTGCTGGAACATCTGCATCGGATCCATTCGGTACACGTGGTCTGCACCAAAAACTAAAACATGCTTGGGATCTTCATCGTGAATCAAATTGAAGTTCTGCAAGATTGCATCTGCGCTACCTGTATACCAACGTGGTCCTAAACGCTGTTGGGCAGGAACTGGGGTGATGTAATTGCCAAGCAATGAGGACATGCGCCAAGTTGTTGTGATGTGGCGGTCCAGAGAATGAGATTTGTACTGCGTTAACACTGCAATCTTGAGCATGTTGGCATTTGCAAGGTTTGATAAAACAAAATCAATCAATCGGTATGAGCCACCAAATGGAACTGCAGGCTTAGCGCGATCTGCTGTAAGCGGCATTAATCGCTTTCCTTCGCCACCAGCAAGAACAATGCTGAGCGGAAGTTGCAGTTTGGCCATGTCTTAACGATAGCCTTTCACCCTTGCCCAAGGAAGAGGTTTACAAAGATATGACCGCGTTAAAGGTTGGAATCGTTACCAAAGAGTGGCCACCGGCCATTTATGGTGGCGCTGGGGTGCATGTCCTCCAGCTAACCCAAGCCCTTCGCGCTATCAATGATGTTCATGTCGATGTTCATTGCTTTGGTGGCAAAAGAGATGATGCCTTCGGATACTCCCTACCTGTCGGCTTTGCAGATGCCAATCCTGCGGTTCAAGCTTTAGCAGTTGATCTCGAGATGGCTACACATCTTGGTCATGTAGATGTTGTTCACTCACACACTTGGTATGCAAATATGGCCGGGCACATTGCATCACTACAACATGGAATCCCCCACATCGTAAGCGCGCACTCGCTTGAGCCGTTACGTCCATGGAAATCAGAGCAATTAGGTGGCGGATATCGAATCTCATCATGGGCAGAAAAAACTGCATACGAGGCGGCAAGTGCGATCATCGCAGTCAGTGATGGAATGCGCGCAGATGTTTTAAAGGCATACCCTGCCATCGACCCGGCAAAGGTTGTCACAATTCGAAATGGTGTTGATACAAACAAGTTTGCTCCAAACCACGATGCATCGGTACCGGAGAGTTTTGGAATCAGTGGGCCCTACGCAATCTTTGTCGGTCGCATTACCCGGCAAAAAGGTTTGGCACATCTTTTGCGCGCTTGGAAGGATGTTCCAGCAGAGTACGGATTGGTATTAGCAGCAGGAAGCCCTGATGAAGAAGGAATCGGCAACGAGGTTGCGGCCTTGATAGCAGAGCTGCAAAAAACTCGCAGCAATGTCTGGTGGATCAAAGAGATGCTCCCCCATGATCAATTAACCGCGATGCTCACCGCAGCAGATCTATTTGTTTGTCCCTCAATTTATGAACCACTAGGCATCGTTAACCTTGAAGCTATGGGGTGTGAAACTGCGGTTTTGGGTTCACGTGTAGGCGGTATTCCTGAAGTTGTAGCTGATAAAGAAACCGGCGAGCTTGTTGACTACAACGGTGAGGCCGCTGCATTTGAAAAAGCACTTACAGAATCAATCACACGCTTGATGTCTCAGCCTGAACTTCTTAAGAAGTACGGAGCTGCAGGACGTGTGCGAGCACAGAAGTTATTTGGGTGGGATGCGGTGGCAGCTTTGACTGTAGATCTGTATCGCAAGGTGATTGGTTAAATGAGCCGTAAATCCCTGTTTCAGTTTGTACTTGTTGGATTCTTGTGGGGTATTCCTTATCTTCTGATGAAGGTTGCCGTTGAAGATTTTCCACCTGCTGCAGTTGTTGCCGGTCGTACCTTAATTGGAGCATCGATTTTGATTCCGATCGCTATTTACCGCAAAAAATTTAAGGGAGCGGTACTTGGATTTAAATTTGTTGCCTTTTACGCCCTCTTAGAAATGATTGGCCCCTGGATCCTTATCTCTACCGCTCAACAAAAAATCAATTCAGGTCTTGCTGGCCTACTAGTTTCAACGGTTCCAATCTTTGCAACGATCATCACATCGTTGCGCGGTGATCACTCTGTTTGGCAGTTCAAGCGCATCGTTGGAATCGTTGTTGGCTTCGTAGGCTTGATCCTGGTTGTTGGTATTGAAAGTTTCACTGGAAGCAGCGATCCACTTTCAATCGCCATGGTGATACTTGCATCAATGGGTTACGCCTATGCGGTCATTATGGTTACTTCAAATCTGCCGTTGGTTGATGGAATTGCCATCAACGGGCTAGCAATGGCGCTGACTACTATCTTCTGGGCACCGGTTGCAATTGCACAGTGGCCATCAAGTATTTCTCTCAACTCTGCTCTATCGCTGATCGCACTTGGAGTTTTCTGTACAGCAATAGCCTTCATCATATTCTTCAAGTTAATGGATGAGATTGGCCCGGCTAGAGGCTCGCTTGTAACTTACTTGAATACAGCTGTTGCGGTTGTATTGGGTGTCATCATCTTGCGCGAGCCACTTACCGCTGGAATCATCGTGGGCTTACCTTTGGTTTTGATTGGTTCATACTTAGCAAGCAGAAAAAGCCAACAGGCTGCGATTAGTTAAGCCTTCTCACCGAACCCTAATTTTGCAAGCAGCTTTGGATCCTTCTGCCACTCCTTTGAAACCTTGATGTGAAGTCCTAAGAAGATCTTGGCAGCAAGTGCGCGTTCGATATCTGCTCGTGCACGGATACCTATCTCCTTTAAACGCGCACCTTGGTGTCCCAACAAGATTGCCCGCTGAGTATCGCGCTCTACGTGGATAGTTGCATGAACATCAAAAAATGGACGTGAACCCTTTTCTTCGCGCTCACCAAACTCATCAATTGTCACAACAATCGAGTGCGGAAGCTCTTCACGAACATCCTGCAGAGCTGCTTCTCTGATGAACTCGCAGATCAACTGCTCAATTGCCTGATCACTTGTTGTGCCCTCTGGGTAGTACTGAGGACCTGCCGGAAGGTTTTTCCCGATAAGTTCATTGAGTAAATCAACCTGATCATGAATTGCAGCAGATACCGGAATGATCTCATCCCAAACAAATCCTTCTGCGATCTTCATGATGCCTAGTAAGCGCACCGCTAACTTTTCCTTTGAAATCAAATCTGTCTTAGTAATGACCGCAAACTTCTTTGCCTTTGGGTGCTTGGCGATTTCTGCAGCAATAAAGGTATCTCCCGCACCTGATGTTTCATCAGCTGGAATACACATAATCACAATGTCAACAGAGTCCATGCTCTGATCTACAACTTGATTAAGTCGCTGACCTAATAAGGTTTTTGGCTTATGAACGCCAGGGGTATCAACAAGGACTGCTTGAAATTCAGGGCGATGAACAATGCCGCGAATTGCAGTGCGAGTTGTGTTGGGGTGGTGAGATGTAATTGCGATCTTGCTACCTACGAGTGCGTTAATCAATGTTGATTTACCAACGTTTGGGCGACCAACAATGGCCACAAAGCCCGAACGGAAATCACTCATACCCTTATTCTCTCATTGATTAACGCCTACAAACTCCACCGCATCTGCCACAGATGTCACAATCTCTGCAGCTCTCTCGCCAATAAGGCGATGACATCCTTCACTGGTTGGAGAGTTAATTGGTCCAGGTATCGCCATAACGGGTCGAAAAATCTCGGCGGCATCTCGCGCCGTTCGCAAGGATCCACTTCGGAAGGCGGCTTCTACGACAAGGGTGGCTTTGGAAAGTGCAGCGATGATGCGATTTCGTGTCAAAAAACGATTGGGCAATGCCTTATGCCCCGGCATGAATTCAGTAACCATCGCACCTGATTCGCAGATTTCAGCGAACAATCTGGTGTTGCCTGCTGGGTAGTTGATATCGATTCCAGATGCCACAACCGCGACAGTGACACCTTCTGCAATGAGCGCTCCTTTATGTGCGTAGGAATCAATTCCGTAGGCACCACCGCTAGTGATCGCCCATTCGCGGTCTGCAAAACCTGCGGCGAAATCACCTGCGATTCTGGCACCGTACGAGGTTGGATTGCGGGTTCCAACTATTGCAAGCGATGGTTGATGAAGAGCACTGATGTTCCCTTTTATGATCAATCCGATTGGAGGTGCGGCAAGATCATTGAGCTGCGCAGGCCAATCATCATCTGCTGGTGTTACAAGCCGCGCATAATGTTTATCAATTTCGCTAAGGATCTTGTCACCGTTGGCATCTTTCAAGGCGTTGATTAACTTTTCATACTTGATCGAACCATAACCGCCATCAAGTAGTTTGTTATAGACGGTTAGTGCACTGTGAGTTGAAATCTCAGCACACCAAAATGTATGTCCACCCTCAATCACACTAAACAATAAGGCCCGAGCTAACTGCTCATTCACGCCTCTACCTTGCCTCTCATAGTATGCGCCGCTTGTACATCACTCATTGTCGGAACTGGATGTCCATGTAAATCGGCAAAGCTCCAGGATGTACGGATGATTTTGTGTAGCCCTCTTGCGGTGATCTGCTCTCGATCTAGCTCATCATGTAAAAAGTTCATGGCAGCTCGCTCTGGTTGAAAGGTAGATCGCAAGGCTCGTGCCGGTATCTGCGAGTTCAAACTCCAACCCATTCCGGCAAAACGTTTTTCTGCAACTGTGCGGGCGGCAATTACACGTTCTCTGATTACTTGGCTGCTCTCACCTAACTCGTTACGTGCCATATCTATTCGACCTACTGGTTCGACCTGAACCCGTAAATCAATACGATCCATGAGCGGACCCGATAACTTTCCTAAGTAACGCCGAACCTGTTGTGATGTACAGGTGCAGTTGCGTCCACGACCTGTGAACTTGCCACATGGGCAGGGATTTGCAGCAAGCACCAAGAGAAACTGAGCGGGAAAGGTTAAGTTGCCGATACTTCGTGCAATGGTCACCGTGCCAGATTCCAGTGGCTGACGCAGTGAATCTAGAACACCAGGCCCACATTCCGGTGCCTCATCGATAAAGAGCACTCCGTAATGGGCCAAAGAACATGCACCTGGCTTGATCGCATGTGAACCACCGCCCACCATCGCGATACGTGTTGTTGTGTGATGTGGCGACACGATAGGTGCAAGCAAGGACAACGGCGAACGTTGTGTAAGTGTTCCTGCAATTGAGTGCACCGCTGTTACCTCAAGTGCTTGTGCAATTGATAACGCGGGCATTATCGTCGGAATTCGCTCGGCAATCATTGTCTTTCCGGCACCTGGTGGACCAATCAACATAATGTGATGCCCACCGATCGCTGCGATCTCTGCTGCAAGACGTGCCGCAGATTGCCCTGCAACATCAGCAAAATCTAATCGTGTATCAGTTTGCTCCCATTGAAGATCGATCTGTTGCATCACCTCTCGTTCACCTGTGCGTAGCCAGCGCAGCACCTGCTTGAGATGCTCCATTGGAACAATCTTCATCGACTGCATCAACTGCGCCTCTTCAAAATTTGCTGCAGGAACAACCGCTGTTCGAATACCTGCTTTGTACGCCGCCATTAGTGCGGGCAGAACACCACGGACAGATCGGATGCGACCATCTAGAGATAGCTCGCCCATAAAGACAATCTCTGCGATCTTTTCTTGTGGCAAAGTTTCATGGGCTGCAAGCAGAGCTATACAGATTGCAAGATCAAAACTAGAGCCGCTCTTTGGCAACCATGCAGGTGATAATGAAACCGTTACCTTTCGGTTCGGCCATACCTCGTTGCAATTAACAATTGCACTTCGTACTCGATCACGTGACTCAGATAAGGCGGCATCTGGTAATCCCAACAAGGCATAGCCAGGTAATCCATCTGCAATATCCACCTCGACAGTTACAAGATGACCTTCTAACCCCATTAAAGCCACAGAATGTGTCAGAGCTAGCGTCATAGCAACTTCTCGCGATACTCAATTGCAAGCTTTCCATCGGGCTGAACCAAAACCGCTGCAACATCTATTTGGTAATCACACCCCAGGCAACCATGGGTTGCAAGCCAGGCAAGTGCCAATCGCTGCATGCGCAGAGCCTTATCGCGGTTGATCGCCTCAAAGGGATGACCAAATGCAACAGAGCTGCGAGTTTTAACTTCGACAAATGAAAAGATTCCCGATGGATTAAGTGCAACGATGTCGATTTCGCCCTCGCGAATACGCCAATTGCGTTCGATCAGCTCGTAATCCCTATCGATAAGAAATTGTGCGACCGCTTCTTCGCCTAGCGCTCCGGTACTTTGATTGTTCTTAGTCTTCATGAGCAGGGAGGATAAATACCCCTGTCATGTAATCCAGATATACCGAACTTACTTGTGGATTAAGGCAGCAACATTGGCAAAAGAGGTGCGGTGCTGTGCACATGGGCCATGCTCATTGAGCGCCTTTGTATGTGCAGCTGTTATATATCCCTTGTGACCGGCAAAGCCATACTGCGGAAACTCAGCATCCATTTCACGCATGATGCGATCACGGGTTACCTTTGCAATCACCGATGCTGCACTAATCGAGACAACAACTTGATCGCCCTTCCAGACTGCAAGGTTAGGCACACCTAAGCCTTCAATTGCATATCCATCTGTTAAAACATAGGCAGGTTCAACTGTTAATCCTTGAACCGCACGGCGCATTCCATCAAGGTTTGCAGCATGCACACCACGTGCATCAATTTCGGTTGCTGGAACAATGACAACACTTACAGATGCAGCTACTTGATGAATAAGTTCAAAGACCGCATCTCGCTTGTTTTCTGCAATCTCCTTTGAATCCCTGACAACTGCAAGTTCTGCGGCGAAGGGATCATTAAGAACAACCGATGCGATTACAAGCGGGCCTGCACATGCGCCACGACCTGCTTCATCAACACCTGCAATCGGTGAGATGCCCGCGCTAACTAAAAGCTGTTCAATAACCTTCATGAGGTTACTTGTTTAATACATCAACTCTTGGAATGTATGTGATGTTCTTGAATGGCCAGATCACACCAACAACACGACCACTGACCCTAGATTCGGGAACAAAACCATTATTGATATCTTCTTGGTGGTAGCGAGAGTCCGCACTTGCTCCGCGGTGATCTCCCATTACCCATAACTTGCCCTTGGGAACAGTTACATCAAACTTCATTTCAGAGGGTTTGTTGCCACCAAAGATGTAAGGCTCGGTGACTTCAACACCATTGACAGTTAACTTGTCATCCTTTGTGCAGCACACAACTCGATCGCCACCCACACCAATAACTCGCTTAACTAAGTACTGTTTAGCTGGATTTGGTAGAACACCAACTGTTACTAAAGCACTCTTTGCCTTTGCAACATATTGATTGGTTGTGTTTTCAAATGGCTCTGGTAGCCAGTTATCGGGATCGCGAAAGACGACTACATCTCCGCGCTCAATATTGCCGGAGATAAATGGAACCTTGTTTACCGCAACGCGATCCTTGATTTGAAGAGTGTTCTCCATAGATCCAGATGGAATATAGAAAAACTGCACAATGAAGCTCTTGATAAAGAGGGATACAACAAGTGCAACGACAACCAGGATTGGGAGCTCCTTAAGGAGCGATCCCTTATTGCGCATTGAAAAGATTATTCAGCTTTTGGAGTTGCTTCAGTTTCAGACACAACTTCTGTAGTCGCCTCTTCAACTGGAACCTCTGCCACAGCAACCTCTGCTACTGGCTCGGACACTGCCACTGGAGCTTCGACTACCGCTTCAACAACAGGCTCTGGAATAACTACTGGCGCTGGAGTTGAAAGAATTCCATCGCCGTAACCTTCGATGCCATCGCGCTTTTCGCGAATCTTTGCAGCCTTACCGCGAAGGTCGCGTAGGTAGTAAAGCTTGGCGCGACGTACTTCGCCCTTCTTTACTAGCTCAATCTTTTCAATCACTGGTGTGTGAACTGGGAAGGTACGCTCAACACCAACGCCGTATGAAACCTTACGGATTGTGAATGTCTCGCGAACTCCTGCGCCTTGACGTCCGATAACTACACCTTGGAAAACCTGAAGACGGCTCTTGTTACCTTCGATAACGCGAACATGGATCTTGAGCTCATCACCAGCACGGAACTTAGGGATGTCGTGGCGCAGCGAGGCTGCATCTACAGAGTCAAGAATGTTCATATTCGGTTCCTTTTGTCATTTCTATTAAGCACACGCTTTGGCGGTGCAGACTGCGTATCTTGCCATAGAAGGGGCCTTGAGCGTAAATCGGCCCTTGACCTACGCGGGCTAGGGAGGGCCTGGAGCTACTCAGGAATCTGAGCGTTGAGCGCCTCAAAAAGCGCAGGACCGGCGGCCACCGTCAGATTGAGTCCATGCCAAGGACGGGTTGTCACAACCGCACCCGCCTCACGGGCTATCAGCTCAGCAGCGGCTAGATCCCATTCATGCAACCCCGTTTCAAAGTATCCATCGACCAGGCCGGTAGCAACATGGCAGATATCGGCAGCGGCAGATCCGATTCGGCGCAGATCTCTGATTTGAGGCAGAAGTGCGTTCACAATCTTTAACTGCTCAACCCGATCACGCACATCGTAAGCAAAGCCTGAAGAGATCAAAGCACGGTTGAGCTCAACTGGATCATTGCAAGCGATCTTTACATCATTAAGGAAGGCTCCCCCGCCTTTGCTTGCATGCCAGGTCGAGTTAACGGTTGGCGAGTGAACAACTCCGACCAAAGTTCCACTTTCATCTTTAGCTGCGATGCTTACCGCCCAGCCTGGTAATCCGTAAAAATAATTAACGGTTCCATCGACCGGATCAATTACCCATGTAACTCCACTTGTACTTGGACGTGAAGTTCCTTCTTCACCGATGATTCCATCATTAGGTCTTGCTGCCAAAATACTTTCGACAATAAATTTTTCACTTGCAAGATCCATCTGTGTGGCAATATCTATCGCAGTTGATTTAACTGTTAAATCCCATGATGCAGGACGATCCACCAACAAATCTCCGGCTTGACGCGCAATTGTGAGTGCAAGTTGCAGCAATTGGTTGGTATCTGTCATAACCGAAGTCTAATGGCGGGATAGACTCTTGCCTATGTTCTCAGGGTACGTCACCTTATTTAGAACCCCTGGAGGGCTTAACTTCTCCATCCCTGGCCTGATTGCACGTATGCCAATTTCCATGGATTCACTAGCTCTGATCTTTATCGTTGTTGCTGCAAGTGATTCATATGCATTGGCCGGTGCGCTTAGCGCTACCGCATCAGTTGTTATGGCCTTTGCTACACCACATTGGTCACGTGCTGTCTCTTATACACATCTGACGCTGCCG
>CALMBJ010000269.1 GCA_937860175.1 uncultured Actinomycetes bacterium | reverse complement strand
TGGGCTCGGAGATGTGTATAAGAGACAGCACCAAGGTTACGTGGATCTGTAACACCATCTAACGCCACGATCAATGAAGGATGTTTTGCGCGCTCCATGATCTCTTCAAAACTTGAGTACTGGAAAGGCTTGATCGCAAGAATGATTCCCTGGCTGTTAGGAGAAATTCCTTCAACTTCAGCGCGGTGTGCTTCGCGGATCGGAAGTCCGTGGTGAAGTGCAAGCTTTAAGCTCTCGGCAACGCGATCATCAACATCGATACTGCGTGCAACTAATAGTTCAGTTGATGGAACATTTTCACGTAGCGCCTCTAGAACCGCGTTACGACCGGCAACGATTTCACCACGTGGACGATCGCCCTTTGGCATTCTTGGAGAACGGGTTTCGCGCTTTTCTGCAGCCTTCTTACGCTTTGCAGCTGCGTGATACGGACGGTCTTCCGCCTTTGGAGTTGGACCTTTTCCTTCAAGACGACGCTTATTGTTTCCACCAGTACCGGCAGATGGCCCCTTTTTTGATTGGCGCACAGCGCCTTTTCGGGATGAATTGCCAGCCATGATGAGTTCTCGTTTCCTGTTATTTGCCGTGCGGTTATGAAATAGACCAGCGAGGTCCTTGAGCAGTGTCCTCAATTGTAATTCCTAAAGCAGCAAGGCCATCACGGATTGCATCAGATGCAGCGAAATCCTTACGCTCACGGGCAGCTGCGCGCTCTGCCAAAGCCAATTTAATGGTGCCATCAAGGGCTGCAGATAGGTCAGAGCCGCCAGATGTAGCAAATGCTGCATCAAATGGATCGCAACCCAAAATCTCTAGCGCACCGCGAATCTCCTTGGCATTTCTAGAAATTGCGACCTTGTCATTATCGGTAAGTGCTTGATTTCCTAAACGAAGATTTTCGCTGATCGTTGCAAGTGCTGCAGGCACTGCTAAATCATCATTCATCGCTGCGGTAAATGCATCGCTAACAATTGCCGCCGGTATTTCGCCCAGAACTTCAGTTGCGCGGTTTAAGAAGTTTTCAATGCGCTTAAAGTTTGTTGCCGCTTCTTGCAGCGCCTCTGGTGAGTATTCAAGCATCGAACGGTAATGCGCTCCACCTAAGTACCAACGCAGTTCAATTCCGCGGAATGATTTTAGAATCTCGTGCACCTGCAAGGTGTTGCCCAAAGATTTTGACATCTTTTCACCAGATTGTGTAACCCATGCGTTGTGCAACCAACGC
>CALMBJ010000268.1 GCA_937860175.1 uncultured Actinomycetes bacterium | reverse complement strand
GCCTAGGGCTTGCGCATCCGCATCGATTCCGTAACGGATCGCATGCTCACTTAACAACTTGCCAGCGTAAGAGTGATAGGTCGTAACCGCGGTGCTAGTTGATGTGATGTGTTTGAACTCAGGAAGTTGCGACAACTGGCGCAAACGCTTGCGGATACGAACCGATAGCTCACCAGCGGCTTTGCGGGTAAAGGTAAGACCCAAGATCTGATCTGGTGTAGCAAATCCATTGGCAACTAAGTACAAAACACGGTTGCTCATCGTTTCAGTCTTGCCAGAACCGGCTCCTGCAATAACAACAGCTGGCTCTAAACCGCTGCTGATAATCGCTGATTGATGCTTTGTGATCGGTTTGATCTGTGAACCAAACTTTGGATGTGCCTGAAGCTTGGCGATGATCTCTTCGGGTGTGTACTTAGGTGTTAAAGGATCGATCTTTTCGTTAATTGTCACTGCTCGATCACCGCCCGACCATCGCTTTGAACTGGGCAGGATTTCCTTACTGGGCAGCCTTTACAGCGCTTATTGACGGTGGCAAAGAAGGTTGCAGCTCCCATGCCAGCGCCAATTGTTTCAATGGTTGCCTTGGTTTCCTCTAAATCAATCGCATACTGCTGACGTATTGATGCACCGGCGCTACTTGTTCCCAGATACACAAGTTCGGCACCCGCGCTCTTTTCGCCATCTGCAAAACCACCTTCGGCAACACCTAATTGATAACTAGCAAGCTGCAGATTCTTCTTGGCATCCTCTTTGCTAATTGCGGTATTGCCGGTTTTAAAGTCAATGATAAATAGCGAGCCATCTGCTTCAACCTCTAGCCGATCAACGGTTCCGATGATGCGCGCACGACCAAGCTTTACATCAAAACGAAGTTCAGCTCCCTTAACTTCACGCGTTGTCTCCTTGTGGTACTCAACAAACTTTTCTAACATCGTGACCGCTGATTCAAGATGAGATGCGCTGACCCATCCGCTTTCAGGGTCGATCAACTTCCATGAACTCTTCAAAGACTCAATCAACTGTTCACGACTAGTGCCTGGCTCTTGCACCATCTTTGCGGCAAAGGCGTGGATTGCAGAACCTAAAACCTGTGCGGTGCTATCACCGTCGGATCCACCATTATTTTGCAGGAACCATTTCACGCCACATTCAACAAAGCTTTCGGCACCTGAAGGAGAAACGATAACTTCTTTATCGGCATCAATGACTGGCGCATTGGTGCTTAGCGGAACTGAACCAATCCAGCTATCTGGGTTGGCAAGGTAAATACCTTCGGTGCTCATCGCCTTCAATAGCGCAGCAGCCTCTTTTGCTTTAGGACCAGCTAACTGCGATCGAAGTTCAGCAACCAATGCAGGTGCGGTAATCGGACGCGGAACATCAGTGATTACATGTTCATCCTCATCTGTCTTGTTCACCAGCACCTCAATAGCTTCAAAGAACTGTGATGGCTCTTCATCTTCGCGTTGAACAGCGGTGACGAAAAGTGATTGCTGGGCGCGGGTTAGCGCCACATGGAACAACCGTTGCTCATCCTGCATTAAGCCATTTGCGGCGATGACATCTAGTTGATCACGTGGAATATCAGGGTTGCGCTTGCGTTCAACTAAACGTTCAGCACCTAACAATGATGAACGTTGCTTCAGGTTTGGCCAAGTGCCCTCTTGCAGACCTGCAATTGCGACAACCTGCCACTGTCGACCCTTGGCGCTGTGCACGGTAAGAATCTCGACAAAATCTGGACGAACACCCTTGGCGGTTATGACATCGCCGGCGATATCTTCAGTTGAAACCTCATTGATAAATGCTGCAGGGCCCGATAACGGAAAGCGTTCAGAATAACGAGCCGCAGAATCAAACAACTGCATCATCGCATCTAGATCGCGATCAGCTGCCGCTCCGCGAACACCTGGACGAAGTGCTTGATTGCGCCAAGCCGTTGCCAGCTTCTGCCCATCACTTGTTAATGCGTTGTCCCAAATAAACCACAACAGATCATCTGCCAAGGCTGTCTTGTTGCGAGCAATTACTTTTGCACCCTTAAGTAATTCATGAACACGAAGCACACTGTCAGCACCTTCGATAAATAACTCGCCATCATTGATTGCATCAAGTAACAACTGAGTGCCAGAACGCTCATCACCTTCAGGACGTGCGGTAATCATCGCTCTGCGAATGCGACGCAAGGAAATAGAGTCTGCTCCACCAAACTCAGAAAGCAATAATCGCTCTGCTGTATCTAAGTTAAGCGGCTGCGCACCGATTGCAACCCGCGCTAAAAGCAAGAATGGAGCAACTGCAGGGTTGCCAGCTAAGGCTTGTAGCTCTGATGCAACTGGAATTCCCACTTGTGAAAATGCGCGGCGGAGCGCTGAGGCTTGAACTCCGGATGAGCGCACAATAACCGCCATATCGCTGTATGAAACTCCTTGGCGTAGGTGTGCGCTGCGGAACTGATGAGCGATAAAGGCTGCCTCTTCTGCCCCGCTTCGGAAGCGATGAACCCCAACAAAACCGCTGGTTTCTGAGGCACATGAGCGCTTACGGGTTACCGGGGATCCGCGGAATCCCTGCACATAGGTATGGCCAACTTTAAAGATTTCAGCTGCGCTGCGATAAACGTTAGTGAGAACAACCTCTTTTGCGCGATATGGATCAAGTGCTGCTGCTAATCCATCTGGGTCTGCACCGCGAAAGCGCCCGACAGCGCTATCTGCATCTGCGCAGATGATTACATCACTACCGGCAAGCAAGGCCAACAGTTCGCGTTGAGCAGGATCACTTTCCTGAAACTCATCGACCATGATCGTTGAAAAACGATTGCGAAGTTGATCCAACAGTTCTGGATTGTTCCGTAAATGAATCGATGCACGAGAAACTAATTCTGATGGATCGATGCGAAGCTTGGCATCCTGTGCGCTGAACTCGCGCATCACCATCGAGTTTGTATATCGCTTCCAGAAGGCTGCAGCTGCCTGCCAATACTTCTCGCCCTCTTGCGCCCCGAGCTTTGCTAACTCATCGGCATCAATGCCGCGCTCTGATGCACGCAAAATCAAATCGCGAAGTTCGCGAGCAAAACCATTTGTTGTTAAAGCCTTGTGTAAATCCGCTGGCCACTCTCGGTAGCCATCAGCGATATCACCTTGCAGTAAGTCGCGGATGTAACTTTCCTGTTCTGGACCGCTGAGCAAAATTGGATCTGGATCCCCCTTCGCCTTCATCTTCAAGATTGAAAATGCAAGTGAATGGAAGGTTCTAGCTAACGGTTCATACATTGTCTTTGTTGTACGCAGCGCAATCGCATCACGAAGTTCAGATGCTCGCTCGCGACCATAGGTCAGCAGTAAAATTGAATCGGGGTTTTGTCCATCTGCAATTCTTGCCAACGCCGCTTCAACAAGCACCGTTGTCTTTCCAGTTCCGGCTCCGCCTTGAACAACTATTGGTGATCCACGGTGGGCAACAACCGACAGTTGCTCGGCATCCAAAGCAGCAGGGGCAACCTGAAGTACCTGTCGTACAAGGCTGAAGGGCTGCTTACTCACAGTGAGCATCTTGCCCGAACGGGCCGACAAATCGGCTGGTTTACGCCTGTGGCGCTAAG
>CALMBJ010000267.1 GCA_937860175.1 uncultured Actinomycetes bacterium | reverse complement strand
CCTTCTTTAACCTCTTTATAGCGGCCAGATGCCACTAAATCACGCATACGTTCAAAGCCATCCCAGATCTCAACGTAAGAGGTAGGCAACGGAGAGATAGCTAATCTAATCGAGTTTGGTGTGCGGTAATCAGGAATTACATTTGTCATCGTGCGCATAGCAACACAAATCTGCGCTGCATCTGGGTGCACAAGTGAAATATGTCCACCGCGCTCTTTTGGATCACGGGATGTATTGAGCTCGATACCAAGTGGAGCTAACCATGCATCGTAAAGCTCGATCATCATCTGTGTTCCAACAGCTGCCTTGTGTGCAATCGCATCAATGCCAGCCTCTTTGATCATTGAAAAAGCTGTTTGCACACAGCGGATTCCCATCAATGAAGGGCTTGCGATCTGGAAACCTCTGATTGTTTGAGCGCGCTCAAAGACTGGTCCCATTTCAAACTGCGCATCCTGTGCAAACCAACCTTGAATCGGAACCTGTAGCTCCTTTTGTACCCGCTTTGAAACATATAGCCATGCCGGCGAACCAGGGCCAGAGTTTCCATACTTGTAGGTACAACCAACACAGAGGTCCACACCATTTGCATCAAGGTTCAACTCAATCGCACCCACTGCATGGCTTGCATCCCACACAACCAGCCCACCAATTGCGCGCACCTGATCAGTAATTGATTTTAAGTCGGTACGTGCACCAGATCGATACTGAATAACCTCAAGAGTTACCAAAGCAACATCATCATTAAGGTACGGTGCTAAAACATCGGTTGTGATCCGCTCATGAGTTGCAATCCCTGGATCTTCATTTTCAATAATGACAAGGTTTAAACCAAACTGCTTGGCAATTCCATCGAGGATGTAACGATCAGTTGGAAAGTTAGCGGCATCGGTAATAATTGTTTTGCGTCCCGGACGTGCATGAATTGCGGCAAGACATAGTTGATAAAAGTTAACTGAGGTTGTGTCACAGACAAGTACCTGACCAGCTGCTGCACCAAGTGCGGCTTCACCTAACAAATCACCGGTTGGCTGCGCCTCATCGACCCAATGGCTCCACCCAGTAACTACTTCAGGGCCCCATTCCTTGGTCATAAAATCATTGATGGCGGTAATGGTTGCTTTTGGCAGTCTGCCTAGTGAGTTACCGTCTAGGTAACACATATCGGGGTCACCAACCACAAATTGGGATTTGAAGTGAGCCAGTGGATCATTTCTATCAAGCTCTAGAGCGTATTCGCGGTCAGTAACCTTCATGAGGGAAAGGTACGCTCTCCTACCGTGGCGCGCAATGTTGTAAACATCGAGGATGTCTCTAAAGCCTTTGATATTAAAGAGCTTTTAGTAGGTGTCTCACTTGGCGTCTCCGAAGGTGATCGAATCGGAATAGTTGGCCGAAATGGTTCGGGAAAAAGTACCTTGATGAAGGTCATGGCTGGCATTGAGCCTCCAGATTCAGGCCGAGTAACAAAATCTAACTCAGCAAAGATTGGCTTGTTATCTCAAGTAGATCTTGCAAACCCTGAAAGCACAGTAGGCGAAGTTGTTTTAGGTGATGCACAAAAGCATGAATGGGCAAGTGATCCAAATATTCGTGAAGTTTTTACTGGTTTGTTTGGCAGCTTTGATGATCACATCTTTGATCGCAAGTTCGGACAGTTATCGGGTGGAGAACGTCGCCGAGTTGGTTTAGCAAAGCTATTGATTAATGAGCTTGATTTGATTTTGCTTGATGAGCCAACCAACCACTTAGATGTTGAGGGAGTTGCTTGGCTTGCTTCATACATCAACAAACGACGCGGACTCGCAGTAGTTGTCGTAACTCACGATAGATGGTTCTTAGATGCGGTTACAGACCGAACATGGGAAGTTGTAGAGGGCAAGGTTGAAGAGTACGACGGTGGTTACAGCGCATTTGTTCTTTCAAAGGCTGAGCGATCACGTCAAGCAGCGGTAATGGATCAACGTCGAAATATGTTGATCAAGAAGGAGCTTGCCTGGCTTCGTCGCGGAGCACCAGCACGAACATCAAAGCCAAAGTTTCGAATTGATGCTGCAAATGTTTTGATCGCAGATGAGCCCGCACCGCGTGATCAAGGTGAACTTCTCAAGTTTGCACTTAATCGCCTTGGAAAAACGGTGTATGAAGCTCACCATGTGCAGGTAAAGCTGGGCGATAAAGAGTTAATTGATGATCTTTATTGGAATGTCGGTCCTGGCGATCGTATTGGAATCGTTGGAGTAAACGGTGCTGGCAAAACAACCTTGATGAAAACCCTAACTGGTGAGATCGCACCTACAGCAGGAAAGCTCGTAACTGGCGTGACGGTAAAGGCGGCCTTCTTAACTCAGCATCTTGATGAGCTAGATCCAACATGGCGTGTTCTTGAAGCGGTGGAAAAGGTTGCCAACCGGGTTGAAATCGGCGGCGGACGTGAACTATCGGCCTCTCAATTATGTGAGCGTTTAGGTTTTGATCGCGAATCACAATGGACCCCAGTTGGAGATTTATCGGGCGGAGAAAGACGTCGCTTACAGCTAACTCGTTTATTGATGGATAGCCCAAATGTTTTGCTACTTGATGAGCCAACAAATGATTTTGATATTGAAACCCTCACAGAGCTAGAGGATTTGCTCGATAGTTATGGCGGAACGCTCATTGTTATCTCGCACGATAGGTATTTCTTAGAGCGGGTCTGCGATCGCTTTGTTGGTTTACTAGGCGACAAAAAGGTTCGTGATCTACCAAGAGCGGTAGATGAGTACCTTGAGCTACGTGCGGAATCAATTGCAGCTCAGACTGGTC
Source organism: uncultured Actinomycetes bacterium (assembly GCA_937860175.1). Taxonomy (GTDB): domain Bacteria; phylum Actinomycetota; class Actinomycetes; order Nanopelagicales; family Nanopelagicaceae; genus Planktophila. Next base: position 4,985 of record CALMBJ010000267.1, on the reverse strand, counting down.
CTGTAAAAGAGAAGAAGTCATCAAATGCCGCAGAGGAACGTCAAATAAAAAAGGACATAACTCGGCTAGAGCGACAGATGGAAAAGTGTGATTCAAGGGTTGTTGCACTTATTGCAGAGCAGGAAAGCTCTGCCTTTGATGCAGAACGTTTGATTGCAATCGCAAAGGAGTTAACAGAGTTACAAGCAGAGAAAGCAAAGTTAGAGGAGGAATGGCTACAGCTCACTCTTTCTCTTGAAGGCTGAGTTAGGATCTTTTAATGCGTTTAGATCTATTGGCAGCCCTTTCAGGAGCGATGATTGCACTGCAGGCCCGCGCCAACGGAGAGCTCTCTGATCGGTTAGATAACGGGCTGCAAGCCGCCCTGGTCTCCTTTGGCTCAGGTCTTTTAATCATCTTTGTTATTACTCTGTTTAACTCAAAGATAAAAGAGGGAATCAAGAACCTGCGCAGAGCTGTTGCAAATAAAGAGATTGCCCGCTGGAAGTTGTTTGCAGGTGCACTAGGCGGAAGCTTTGTAGCAATTCAAACACAGATCGTTCCATTGATCGGTGTTGCGATTTATTCAGTTGCTTCAATTGCCGGTCAAACCGCCATGTCACTTATCGTCGATCGAATTGGCTTAACCGGTGGGGGAAAGAAGCTCATCTCGCCAAGGCGTGTATTAGCAGCCTTTTTAACGGTTTTGGCGGTCTTAGTTTCGGTATGGGATCGAATTGATGCCAACAACCTTTCTATCTTTGCAGTAACGGCAGGCGGGGTAGCGGGTGCGATTGTTGGTGTGCAACGTGCGTTAAATGGTCAAATCAACGAACATTCTCATCAAAGCTTTACAACCTCATTACTTAATTTCATTACAGGTACTTCATTTCTGCTTATCTTGATTATTGCCGGAATACTTCTTGGAAAAAATGAATTGTCACCACTACCAAGTGGGCCATGGTGGATCTATACCGGCGGAGTTATTGGCGTCATTTACATCGCCTTTACCTCAACCATTGTGCAGCACCTAGGTGTATTGACCTTTACTCTCTTTAGTGTTGGTGGACAGCTAGTTGGCTCTTTGATTATTGATCTAGTCTCACCAACAAAGGGTGTCAGCGTAAGTGCTTACTTAGTTACTGGAATTGTTATGACTTACGCGGGCGTTGTTGCCGGTGGCGTAGGTAATCAACGAGTGCGGAAATAATCGAAGCGATAATAAAGAAAGCTGCGATTGAGTAGGTCCAGGTTTCTACCCAAGGAAGAGTGGCTGTGTAGTAACCAGCCAAAGTGATGCCAACTCCCCAAACCAATGCTCCAGCTAAGTTTGCCGAAGAAAAACTGTAGTAGTTCATCTTTGAAGCACCAGCAATTGTGGGAACAAAGGTTCTTACCCACGGAATAAATCGTGCGGCAAAAACTGACCACCAACCATTTCTCTTATAGAAGGTTTCAGATCTAGTAACAACCTTTTGAATCTTTGGGCCCTTATGTCGGTCTAGTAAGGGTCTACCAATCTTGCGACCAAGCGCGTAGCCAACCTGATTACCGATGGCAGCGGCGAGGAAAATGACCAGCGTTACATTGAAGATGCTTACATCTCGACCGGATGAGGCAACTAGCCCTGCACTAAAGAGAATTGAGCTTCCGGGTAGGAAAAAAGCGGGTAAAAAGGCGGCTTGGGCAAAGACAATTCCGCCCGCTAGAAGGTAAACAAAAATAGGTGCGAAGGTGGCAAACTGTTGATCAAAAGTTGCCGCTAGCTCAATCACACTGACTTCTTAACCGCTGCGGCCACTGCCTTTACTACATTTGCATCAAAGACGCTGGGAACAATGAAGGATGCGTTGAGTTGTTCAGGTGAAACGCAATCTGCAATCGCTTCAGCCGCTGCAACAAGCATCTCATCTGAAATCTTGTGCGCATTTGCATCGAGCAAACCACGGAAAATTCCAGGAAAGGCAAGCACGTTGTTGATTTGGTTTGGCTGATCGCTACGTCCGGTTGCAACAACAGCTGCGTATTTACGAGAGATCACAGGATCAATCTCTGGATCTGGATTAGCTAGTGCAAAGATAATTGATTTAGGTGCCATTGATGCAACATCTGCTTCAGTCAATACATTTGGCGCACTTACTCCAATAAAGATGTCTGCATCCTTCATCGCTTCTGAGATATTGCCACGGAAATCTTGTGGGTTACAGTTATCAATAAACCAGGTGCGCATCTCATCATTTAGATTTGGAGTTGATTTGCAAATAACTCCATCCTTATCAAAACCAATAATGTTTACCGCACCGCTTCGCACCAACAAACGTGCAATTGCGGTACCGGCAGCTCCGGCACCACTAAGGACAATCTTTGTATCCTTGAGATCCTTCTTTACTAAACGCAGAGCGTTACGAAGTGCGGCTAGAACAACGATCGCTGTTCCGTGTTGATCATCATGGAAAACAGGAATATCCAGAAGCTCACGTAAACGTCGCTCAACTTCAAAGCAACGCGGTGCTGAGATATCTTCTAGATTGATTCCACCGTACACGGGTGCGATCAACTGAACTGTGCGAACAATTTCATCAACATCCTGGGTATCTAGGCATACCGGCCATGCATCAACATCGGCAAAGCGCTTAAAGAGTGCGGCCTTTCCCTCCATAACGGGCAGAGCCGCTGCCGGACCAATGTTTCCGAGGCCCAAAACCGCTGATCCATCGGTAACTACAGCCACTGTATTGCGCTTAATAGTAAGGCGGCGAGCATCTGATGGGTCTGCGGCGATTGCCTGACAGATACGTGCAACACCAGGTGTGTAGGCGCGAGATAAATCATCGCGGGTCTTTAGCGGAACCTTGGAAGAGATCTCGATCTTTCCACCAAGGTGGAGCAAGAATGTTCGATCACTTACTTTGCGAACAGTTAGTTCTGGGTGTGCAGAGATTGCAAGAGTAATTTGATCTGCATGATCTGAATCGATGGTGTCGCAGGTAATATCGATAACAACTTTTTCCAACAATGATTCAACAACATCAAGCGCAGTAATGGTTGCACCGGCACCGGTGATTACCGTTGTTGCAAGAGCTACAGGTTGAACATCCGGGGCGCCTTCAACACGGATTGTGATTCCGTATCCGGGTGAGGTTGATGCCATTTACACAACTCCGTATAGACGATCGCCAGCGTCACCTAGACCAGGAACGATGTAGCCATGCTCGTTGAGTTTTTCATCAAGGGCACCGGTAACGATTGTGATTGGCACCTTGCTATTTGCAAACTCTTTTTCAACCGCTGCGATTCCTTCAGGTGCAGACAAGATGCAGATTGCAGTGATATCAGTTGCACCAAGATCAATTAGATAATGGAATGCCATGATCAAGGTTCCACCAGTTGCAAGCATCGGATCTAAGACAAATACCTGACGTCCTGATAGATCATCTGGAAGGCGGTTTGCATATGTGCTCGCTTCCAAAGTTTTTTCATCGCGAACCATTCCGAGGAAACCAACTTCAGCGGTTGGAACCAACTTGCTCATTCCTTCGAGCATTCCAAGACCTGCACGCAAAATCGGTACAACTACTGGACGCGGTTCAGCCATCTTTAATCCGACCGTCTTTGTCACAGGGGTCTTAATCTCAACTTCATGAGTTCTGACATCTCGGGTTGCTTCATACGCCAGCAGCGTGACCAGCTCTTCAACGAGGCGGCGGAAGGTCGGTGAATCGGTGCGTTCGTCGCGCAAAACCGTCAATTTATGATTGATAAGAGGGTGGTTGGCAACGTGTACTTTCATGGGTCTTACCTTACAGGGGTTTCAATCCTTTCCAATGAGTGAAAGTATGGGCCCATGTCCGATTTCGAAGAAGAGCTCGTTGAAGAGATTGAATCCTTCGACGATATCCGCGATGAAGTGCGCGACCTCACAAATGAAATGGATTTCGCAGTTGCCGCCTGGCATGAGGATGGCCGTTGGACCTTGGCCACTTTGCCTGATCCTTACGACATCGCTCAAATAATTACCAGACTTAAATCACAGCAAACTAATGGTGGCTCCATCGCACTCATTGCAATTGATGAAGAGTTTTTTATTTTGATTCGTGTACTTGGTTCACATATTTCACTTTTCCTAAGCGATGCAACCGCGGCGTTAGATTATCCAGTTGCAGAAGAGTTGTTAGAGATTGCAGATATTCCAATGCCAGAAGAGGATGAAGAACCTGGTCCGGTCGGACATCTAGCAATTCTGGCTGACCTTGGTTTAAATGAAATGGAAATGACAGCTTTGTGTGATGATGAAGAGTTGTTTCCAGATGAGCAGTTAGAAGCGATCGCTGCACGACTTGGTTTTGGAGAAGAGTTTTCGGAGCTCTTGGATCTGTGAACGATATTGAAATGATGCGTGTTGCTCTAGAGCAGGCACGTAAAGCTGTTGCGAGTGGAGATGTTCCAGTTGGTGCAGCAATCTTTAATGCGGCAGGTGAGTTGATTGCAACTGGACATAATGAACGCGAACTTCATAATGATCCAACGGCACATGCAGAAATAGTTGCGATACGTCGCGCTTCAGAGAAGTTAGGGGATTGGCACTTAACAGATCACACACTTGTTGTGACCTTAGAGCCATGTGCAATGTGTGCAGGTGCAATTGCGCAATCTCGTTTACAAACAGTTGTATTTGGCGCTTGGGATGAAAAAGCAGGTGCGGTTGGCTCTGTATGGGATTTATTGCGAGATCCACGCAGCACCTTTAGAACCGAAGTCCGTGCAGGTGTATTAGCTGATGAATCGAGTGAGTTAATAAAGAGCTTTATACAAGAAGTTCGTAAGAAGGATTAAGAATCACCATAGATCCTTCTTCCTCACCAACCATGCCTTCGGCACGTAATTGAGAGCCAACTTCAAGACCTGCAATCTCGCGACGACCTAAGAACTGCAGCGAAACTCCGCCGGTTTCATCCCAGATCTCTACCTGCAATGTTGGTGCAGAACCACTGGGTGCGGTCTTAATC
>CALMBJ010000266.1 GCA_937860175.1 uncultured Actinomycetes bacterium | reverse complement strand
GTTGGTCGCAGAATCAACTGGCAAGAATGAGGTTGGTCGTCTGCCAGTTGTTGCTGAGAGTTCTCACAATGGACGTGAAGGAAACGCCTTCACTATTGCATTTACAGGTAACGCTGATCTGGTAGTTGAAGGCGACCTGGCCTCTCAATTTATTGTGTGGGAGTGGGTTACGGCGCTAGTTGGAGCCGCCCTTGCGATCGACCCTTTCAATCAGCCCAATGTGACTGAAGCGAAGGAGCAAACTTCAGCGCTATTGAATCAATGGAAGGGCGTGTTACCAACATTTACCCCAGATTTAACTGATGGTTCGGTTGAGATCTTCGGTACTGGAATGAACACAACTGATGCTTTAACGCAGTTGATTGCAGCTGTTCCGCAAGATGGCTACATCGCGATCATGGCTTACCTTGATCGCAAGGATGATGTTGAGATTGCAGAGCTTCGTGAAATCCTGGCAGATAAATCAGGTCGTCCAGTGACCTTTGGTTGGGGTCCACGCTTCTTGCACTCAACCGGACAGTTCCATAAGGGCGGACAACAAAATGGTGTCTTCTTGCAGATTACAGGTGAAGTGAAGCGGGATATTGCGATTCCTGGTCAAAGCTATGGTTTCAAAACTTTGCTTGCCGCTCAAGCTCTCGGTGATGGCAAAGCACTGGCTTCAAGAAAATACCCACTACTTCGATTTAATCTTTCAAATCGAGCGGTGGGTATCTCTGAAATACTTGATGCCGTTAAATCCCTTTAAGGCTTACTCGTCATCTTCTCCGCGAAGTTTGCGCAAAGCCTCTTCTAGAAGCTTCTCCCCTTCAGCATCTGTGCGACGCTCCTTTACATATGCAAGGTGGGTCTTGTAAGGCTCGTTTTTGATTGGGCTAGGTGGATTGTTGCGATCGCGACCTGCTGGGTAACCACACTTTGGGCAATCCCATTCAGCTGGAATAACAACTGTTTCCTCTACCGCAAATGATGGGCGAACCTCATGTCCATTGGCACAAAAATATGAAACATAGGCGCGAGCGATTGAATCGCCACGCTCGGCCTCACCCATTGGGCCGGCGCCAACACGACTTCCGCGAATTGCACTTGCCATGCGTATCCCCTTGTTTTACTTAACGGCTGTCTCTTATACACATCTGACGCTGCCGACGATCTACTCTGTGTAG
>CALMBJ010000265.1 GCA_937860175.1 uncultured Actinomycetes bacterium | reverse complement strand
ACTGCAGCAACCTGGCCTGGTTGTGCTTTACCGCAGTTGAATGCGCCACCTAGTACATAAGTAGATGGACCACCAACGGTTTTCATTGAGCCCCAGAAATCTGTAGTTGTTGCTTGGTATGCAACATCCTTTAGTTGGCCGACAATCTTTCCATTCTTGATGCGATGGAACTGCTGACCAGTAAATTGGAAGTTATAGCGCTGCATATCGATGGACCAGGACTTGTCTCCAAGAATGTAAATTCCATCTTCAACTGACTCAATTAGCTTTTCTAGCGTTGGACCTGTTGGGTTTGCCTGAAGCGAAACATTTGGCATACGTTGAATAGGAACATGCGCCGGAGAATCAGCGTAAGCACAGCCATTACTGCGCTCCTTATTAACCGCTGCTGCAATTCGACGATCTAGTTGGTAACCAACCAAAACACCATCCTTGACGATATCCCAGCGCTGAGCTGCAACACCTTCATCATCCCAACCAACTGTGCTTAGTCCATGTTCGGTACTGCGATCTCCAGTTACATTCATTAACTCAGATCCGTACTTCAAGGTGCCCAGCTTGTCTGGGGTAGCAAAAGATGTTCCCGCGTAGTTGGCTTCATATCCGATTGCGCGATCAAGCTCTGTTGCGTGACCGATTGACTCGTGAATTGTTAGCCAAAGATTTGATGGGTGAATCAAAAGATCGTAACGACCAGGTTCAACAGATGGTGCCGCAACCTTTTCCGCAAGCAAGGTTGGAAGTTGTTCAATCTCAGCATCCCAATTCCAGATTGAGTTATCCATCCACTCCCATCCGTAACCTGCAGGCTGGGCAAGGGTTCGCATTGATTCAAAACCATGATCGCCAGTTGAGATCGCTTCGATCTGAGTCTGTACACGCACACGTTGTTGCGTCGTACTGGTTCCTGCAGAATCGGCATAATGCTTTTGCTCTTTTACATACATCGTATGTGCGCTGGTGTGATTAACACCCTTTGCTACAAGTAACTTTGAGCTAAGAGATGCAAGTCGATCCTTCTTATCTGAATCCGAAACAGAGAATGGATCGATTTCATAAGCAGAGACCCAGCTCTTCTTTGCATACACAGGTTCTGGCACCAAAGAAATCTCATCAGTTGAAAGTGGCTTTGAAGTCTTTGCCATAGCGACCGCGGTTGCAGCAAGCTTTTGCGCTGAAGCAACGCTGACATCGGGAGATGAGGCAAAGCCCCACGCACCATTAACGATTACTCGCACACCGATACCAAAGTTGGTTTCATCAGATTGAGTTTCAGGCTTTGCATCACGAAGCGAAAGCAACCCTGTTCGGGTCCGTTCAATTCGAACATCTGCATGTGAAGCCCCAGCGCTTGTAGCTGCGCTGAGCGCTGCATCTGAGACCTTTTCGAGTGGGAGAGCTAGGAAATCTGCATCAACAGTCGTAATCATGGGTGCCACCCTAAAGGAACTCATTACATAGCGCTACTAATCTCGCGTACTCTTTACCTTAGAAGAGTCGCCCGGATCACCGCGTCATCGCAAGATGCCGAGGAAAGTCCGGACTTCGCAGAGCAAGGCGGTGGGTAACTCCCACCCGGAGCAATCCGCGGGAACAGTGCAACAGAAAGTAAACCGCCAACGTAAGTTGGTAAGGGTGAAACGGTGGTGTAAGAGACCACCAGTGATTGCAGTAATGCAGTTAGCTATGTAAACCCCGCCTGAAGCAAGACCACGCAGTTGGCGTTTGAGAGCTGCTCGCTCGAGTCAACGGGTAGGTTGCTTGAATCTGTAAGCAATTACAGATCTAGATGGATGGTGATCCCTTGAGTCCTTCACTGGGCAAGAGGACAGGATCCGGCTTATAGGGCGACTCTTCTTCTTACTTAAGTAACTTCTTTGCAGTCGCAGTTAGTGAGTAGTACGCCCACTTTCCTCTTTGCGTTCTATTGAGGAGTCCAGAATCCACTAAGAGTTTCAAGTGATGACTTACAGTGCTCTGCGCTAAACCAGTGTCGGGCGTCAGGTCGCAGACACAAGCTTCTGCATCCTCACTAGCGGCAACCGCCATCATCAGCCCAAGTCGAGTCTCATCTCCTAGAGCCTTGAACTGTTCGGCAAGGCTTGCAAGCGCCTTAGGTGAATGCGAAAGTTTAAGAGTCTGGGCCATGGCCTAACTATACATTGACATTCTTCGATATGTACTTTAATCTA
>CALMBJ010000264.1 GCA_937860175.1 uncultured Actinomycetes bacterium | reverse complement strand
AGGTGCAACTACGCAAGGCCGCTTGGTAGTGGTGCGAACATATGTCTGAGCTTGAGATGCCAACGGTAATTACCGCTATTGCTAATTCAGAGGCTGAAAGTTTTGTTGCCGGAACCCTTTATGCCCAGGGTTGGAATGTTGTATTCCGAGCTATCGATTGGGCCTCTTTGCATACCTACCTTGAATCAAACCCTGCCATCGCATCAAATGCTCTTCTGATCTTCGGAAATGATCTTCCAGGTGCCAATAAGCAATTAGTAGATACCCTGCAGAGCAGAGTGCGTCAAAGTATTGGTTTTGCCATCTCTGACCTAGGAGCTGATGAGTTTGTGGGTGTTCATCCCCTGCCAACGGTAGGAACAGATCTGATCTCATTAGTTCGCGGATTTGTTCGAGCCCCATTGGTGCGGACCGGAGCCATGACTCAACGAAGACCACGAAGCTCAAAGGTTATTGCTATTGGATCTGCAGGCAGCCATACAGGTTGCACACTGATCGCACTCAATCTTGCGATGGAGCTAAGTTTGCTTGCGAAATCAACCTTGCTGATCGAAGCCAATTTTCGAGCACCATCTATCGCTGCAGTTCTATCTATGCGAAACATTGCCGATGGTTCAACCTGGAAATCGATTGCACCAAACCTTGCCTTATCAGAGGTAAATCAAAGCTCTGCAGATCAGCTTGAAAGTTTTATGAATAAGGCAACAGATGAGTTTGAGTTCATCATCATTGATATCGGTTCTGTCTCTGGATTATCAAACCGACTAACCGATCGAAGATGGACATCGGTTGTTACAACCTGGTGCTGCGATCAAGCAGATGAGTTAATGATTGTCTCGCGCGCAGATCACCTTGGACATTACCGCTTAACCCAGGTAATCGAATTGCTGCAGCAAACATCGATAAGAGCACAGTTAAGCTTCACGCAAAACATGAAGTCGTCAGGCAAGCGAGGCGATGCACAAATGGCCCGCTTCCTGACAGCAACTACTCCACTTAAGCCCAATCGGGTCAGGAGTTTGAAAGAGGAGATCAGGAGCGTTATGGCGGCAGAGGATGAACATGCCACCTTGGTTGAGACAAATGAACGCTCAAATCTGCGTAAATCGATCGCTGAGTTAGCCCGAGAAATCATTTCTTAGGATCTATTACTATTGGTAAATGCGCGCTTACCTTCCTATCAGCCACAAGGATCTTGAAGCCTTTGTGCAGAGTAAGAGCCTTGATGTAGATGAGGTATTTGCTCCGACCCAAGCCTTTGTCGCTGACAATTTAGATTGTGATGAAGAAGAGCTTGAGTACCTGCTCTCTGTCGCAGCAGGCGTTGAAGCGCTAGAGCTTCGATTATCTGAAAAGGCTCCAGGAATAGTTTTGGCCTTTGAGATTACCGATGAGCAGATCGCTGAAAGTTACGATGATTCAATTACCCTGAAAACCGCCCTTCCTTGGGAGCAGTTGCAGTGCGCCCTTCTTGCCTTTCAGGGCGATGATGAACTGGTGTGGTTTGCCACCCAAGAGATCGAGATTCACTTGGCGGAGTGGAAGTAACAATGTTTCAGCTAGAAAAATTGCTGGGCGCTCGAACCACTATCACCATCGACCAGGCAAATCGGATTCGAGAGCTTGTTGCTGATTGGCAACTTCTGGCAGATCTTTCATTTGCTGATCTGATTTTGTGGGTACCTATACGTAAAGATATTTCGATGTGGCCAACTGGGCACATTGCAGTGGCGCATATCCGTCCCACCACTACATCAACGGTTTTGATCAATGATGTTGTTGGTGATGAACTGCTTTGGGGAGCAAGACCTGCAATTGATGAAGCGCTCTCTGGTGATGAGATTGTTAAATCTAGTGACCCAGAAAAAATCGGTGAGATGCTAGTTAAAACCGAAACAATTCCCGTCACCTTTGGTGGCCAGGTCATCGCTGTTATTTCATCTCATAGAAATGTTGATCACGCTCGTGGTTCCGGAAAGCTTGAAAGCAATTATCGTGAGGTTGCATATCACCTCTTTCAAATGGTTGCTCAAGGTACTTTTCCATATAAAGATGCGGGCTCACTCTTTGAACCTGTTCCACGTGTTGGCGATGGATTAATTCGACTTGATGCTAGCTCTGCTATCTCCTTTGCTAGCCCCAATGCAAAGTCAGCCTTTTCTCGTATGGGTTGGCGTGGAGATCTAGAGGGCAGAAATCTTGGTGAGGTCGCTGAGCAGGTAGTAACCGCATCTGCCAACGCATCAGAGCAAGGTGTTCGTTCACGCCTCAACGGTAAGCAGTTGCAAAGAGTTGAGATCGATAATCAAGGAGCCACCATTGATTTGTTGGTACTTCCTTTGATAGTCGGTACCGACAAAATCGGTGCAATTGTGTTGCTGCAAAATGTGACTGAGCTTCGCCGACGTGACCGTGAATTAGTTACAAAAGATGCCACAATCCGCGAGATTCACCACCGCGTGAAGAACAACCTACAAACGGTATCTGCGCTACTTCGTTTGCAGTCCAGACGCATTGAGGATCCAGCCGCCGCCGCCGCGCTCGATGAAGCGGTTCGTCGAATCGCCTCTATCGCTGTGGTGCATGAAACCCTTTCAAATAGCACGCAAACTACGGTGGCCTTTGATGAGGTATTGAGCTCACTAGTTACCCACGCACTTGAGTTAAGCCCTCGAATGGGCGAGCTAACAATTGAACGAACAGGTGAGATCGGATCATTGGAATCTCGAGTGGCAACCCCGTTGTCCTTGGTAGTTACCGAACTGATTCACAATGCACTTGAACACGGATTGTATGAATCTGGCACACAGTTAAGAATTGAACTTCAGCGCTATAGCAATGAGGGTCTTGTAACAATCTCTGATGATGGAATTGGTTTGCCAGATGGCTTTGATCTGTTGACATCGGCTAATTTGGGATTACAAATTGTTCGCACCCTTACTGAAAATGAGTTAAAGGGAGAGCTAAAGTTGGAATCAACTGAAAAGGGAACGCAAGCAAAGTTGCGCTTCCCGCTTTAGATTTGGTTCTGCTGCTCCATTAGGCGAGCGCGGTTACGAGCTGCACGACGCTTAAGTGCGCGACGTTCATCTTCAGATAATCCGCCCCAGACTCCAGCATCCTGACCGCTCTCAAGAGCCCATGCAAGACAAGGCTCCTTTACGATGCAACGGTTGCAGACCTTCTTGGCCTCTTCGATTTGAGTGAGGGCAGGACCTGTATTTCCTACCGGAAAGAAAAGCTCAGGGTCTTCGTCACGGCAGGCTGATTGATGACGCCAATCCATCGCATGTCTCCTTAGGGAAGTAAGACTCGGTTCAAGAGTAAGTTCTAAATACACACAGATGTGTGTGCAAGGGGTTAATTCTCTCGTGTGTGAGGGAGTTATACAAGGATGAACGAGGATGAATTTTAAAAATTAGGGTGATCTATCTCAAGTGCCCCCGACAGGAATCGAACCTGTGCACCTGCCTCCGGAGGGCAGTGCTCTATCCCCTGAGCTACGGGGGCTCATTGGGTCAGCATGAAGGTTATCAGCGGGTGCGAATAACTGTGCATACTGCAACAATTCACGCATGAACTCAACCGCATACTTTGCAACAGGATGTTTCTGGGGCGCAGAACGTCGTTTCTGGCAGATGGATGGCGTTATCGAAACCAGTGTTGGCTATATGGGCGGAGTTCGCCCCAACCCCTCTTATGAGCAGGTGTGCACTGGAGTAACAGGGCATGCCGAGATGGTGAAGGTCATCTTCGACCCATCCAAGGTTTCATATCTGCGTTTACTTCAAGAGTTTTGGACCATGCATGATCCAACATCGCTTAATCAACAAGGTGGAGATATTGGAACCCAGTATCGAAGCGCTATTTACACAACCACCCATGAACAGATGCAGGTCGCGCTCGCATCCTGTCAGATGTACCAAGATGCTCTAATCAATGCTGGCATGGACACCATTTGCACCGAAATTCTTAGCGCTGAAGGTGTCGAGTACTACCCAGCTGAGGAGTACCACCAAAAGTATTTACTGAAGAATCCAAATGGTTACGATTGTCATTCAAGCACGGGTATTCCATACCCAGAAACGGTTGCATAGCTCATGAGCGAAAAAGAGTATCCAGTAAAGATTGATGAAGCCGAGCTGGCAAGCCGTGTAGATCCATTGTCATATGCGGTACTTCGTGATGCTGCAACTGAAACCGCATTTACCGGTGAATACACCGACACCGAAACTATTGGTGTGTACAAGTGCAAGGCTTGCAGTGCAGAGTTGTTTAGAAGCGAAACTAAGTTTCACTCTGGCTGTGGCTGGCCATCGTTCTACGCTCCAACGGCAAATGATGCGGTTGAGTTGCTAGAGGATCGATCACTGGCTCCACGTATTCGTACTGAGGTTCGCTGCGCAGCATGTGGCTCTCACCTAGGTCACGTTTTTGAGGGTGAAGGGTATGCGGTGCCAACAGATCAGCGTTGGTGCATCAACTCCGTTGCCTTACTTCTTGAGGAGCGCTAACTCTTACAAAGAAAAGGTTGGGTACTCATCTGTAACAAGCAAAAATGCGTATCCAAGTACTCGGTTCCAGTATGCGATAGTTCCGACAACGCCTTCTGCACAAAACTCTGGGTAATTGCCTGTAAACAAAATGCTAAACCATCCGATTAGTGTCAAGATCGCTGCATAAATTACGTAGACAATTCCTACTAAGTACAAAGGCAGCGCCAGCAACCATTTGATCAATGGCAACCAGCGGTTTAACTGCTGTGCATCAACCTCTGGGAAGGTCACGCTTACAACATCATTCTCTTCAATTGATGGGTACTCATCGGTGAGCAAGAGCAAGTAAGCATCCAGGCGAGTCTGAAGTGACAGTAGCGCCTCATTGAAAGCTAAGACATAACTTGGATACACCTGACGAACAACGATCGCTAATGCAGCCGGCAAGGCAAGCAGGCCGGCAAAGATCCCGAAGTTATCTTCAGAGAAGGAGTTTGGAGCAAAGGAGGCTAGAAAGATAAATGCGGGGACAACCAGAATGATCCGAAAAAATGCCGTAACGCGATTGCGCTCGGTAAGGGATACATCTACCTGGGTTTCAATTTGATTGCTCATACCCATCAATCTACTCCTGATTCAGGGCTGGTATTGCTAATTGCAGCATCTTTGCCGTACTTTTACAGTTGTTGCAGGATTTCTTGCAGATTAGTTTGCAGTTAAGTGCGTTAGGGAGGTGGTGAAATGGCTGGAATCAAAGAGGTTGCAGAAGAGGCGGGCGTATCCACCGCAACCGTTTCTCGCGCACTTCGTGGTCTTCACCATGTGAACCAACAAACCCGCGACAAGATTATCGCCGCTGCCCAGAAGTTGAACTATCCACTCAACACAGAGCGACAAGGTGCAACAAGCGGTCGAACTAACTCGGTTGGTGTTGTCGCCCCCTACATTTCACGTTGGTACTTTTCACAAGTAATCAGTGGGGCAGAACAAGCACTTCGCGAAGCTGGCATGGATTTACTTCTCTATAACTTCAGCCAAATGAAGGGCCGCGAACGTCTCTTTCAGCATCAGCTGCTTAAAGGTCGTGTTGATGCATTAATTGTTATCTCACTTCCTCCGACTGAAGAAGAGTTTGATTCAATGCTCTCGCTCGGTATTCCCATCGCATTAGTAGGTATGGATCATGAAAAGTGTGCCTCGATCAAGATTGATGATGTGGCAGGAGCAAGAACTGCAACGCAGCACCTAGTTAATCAAGGCCATAAGAAGATCGGATTGATGTCGGGTCGCCCAGATGATCCCTTTAACTTTTCAGTGCCACAAGATCGGCGCAAAGGCTTTATGCAGGTTCTTGCAGAAAATGGTTTGGAGTGGTTGCCATCTCGAGAAATACATGGTGATTTCACTATGCACACCGCATCGCGTGCGATGGATGATCTCTTGGCCCGTCCTAATCGCCCAACTGCAATCTTTTGTGAATCAGATGAGATGGCGATTGGTGCGATGCAAGCGCTGCGTCGTCATGGTTTGAAAGCTCCAGATGACATTTCAATCATTGGCTTTGATGGACATGAAATGGCGGAGTTTTCAGAGTTAACAACTATTGAACAGCCAGTCACATTGATGGGCGAGATGGCAGCCTGGTCGATTATGGAGAGGCTGCGTAAGCCTGTTGTTGATCCACCATCACTTGTTTTGCCCACAACGCTCGTTGTTCGAAACTCAACCCGTCGCCTGTCTCCCGAAGAACAACTTCTCTGAGGTAGCCTTAACGGTATGAGCAATCGCCTGGTTTCTGTTCCACATCTTTCAGTTCTGCAAACTCATCGCAGTGAAAAATGGCGCGGATTTCCCAAGGATGTTCTGCCTTTGCCAGTTGCTGAAATGGATTTCCCGGTAGCAGAGCCAATTCGCGCGGTATTAGCCGAGTTGGTTGCAACCTCTGATCTTGGATATCTGGGTGCCATCCCAGAGCTAGGTCTTGGTTTCAAGAAGTTTGCACAAGAGCGCTGGCACTGGGATCTAGATGAAACCCAAGTTCGCCCTGCAACCGATGTCGGTGTTGCCGTTGTTGAAATCCTGCGGGTACTTACAAATCCAGGTGATTTGATTTTGATTAATTCACCGGTGTATCACAATTTTCATAACTGGATAAATGAAGTAAAGCTGAGCAAGGTTGATGTTCCACTTGAGCGCACCGGTGATGAAAATGGCAACCCGTGGCAGATTAATTGGGAAGGTGTCGAAAAAGCCTACGCCTCTGGCATCAAGGTCCATCTCTTGAGCAGCCCTCACAACCCACTAGGCAGGATTTATTCAAAGGAAGAGCTTGCTAAATTTGTCGAATTAGCAGAAAAACACAATGTTCTAATTATCAGTAACGAGCTTCACGCTCCCTTAACTTATAAGGGAAGTACCTTTACTCCGATTTTGTCTTTAGGTGAAAAGGCGCGAAGTGTAAGCATTGTTGTTACTGCGGCCTCAAAGGGCTGGAACATTGCAGGTTTGAAATGCGCAATGATTGTTACCCAGGATGCAAAACTTTTTGCTCGCTTAAATGAGATGCCTCCGGCTGTCCATTGGAGAACCTCATTACTGGGCGCTTTTGCAACCGCTGTGGCATTTTCCGAAGGTGGAGAATGGTTAGATGATGTTGTCTCTCAATTAGATGAGAATCGCCACCTGATTAAAAATCTCTTGGCAGCAAAGCTTCCAAGTGTTAGATACCACCTTCCTGACAACGGATACCTGGCTTGGTTAGATGTAGAGGCGTTGCAGTTAGGTGAGGATCCATCGAAACATCTTCTTGAAAAAGGACGAGTGGCATTAAATGCCGGACATACCTTTGGGCCTCAATGTTCGCAGTATGTGCGCTTAAATTTTGCAACAAGTCCTGAAATCGTTACCGAGGCCATTGATCGCATAGCCCGGTCGCTGTAAATGATCGGCAAAAAGTACGATGTTGTCATCATTGGTGGCGGCCATAACGGATTGGTCGCAGCTACCTATTTAGCTCGCGCAGGTAAAACAGTCAGAGTTCTTGAGGCTAACCCTGAAATAGGTGGTGCTTCACAAAGTGTTCGAACCTTCCCAGAATACGATGCAAATTTGTCTCGTTATTCCTACCTGATCGCGTTACTGCCTGACAAGATTGTTAATGATCTAGGTTTGGCATTTGAGTGTATTTCACGTGAAGTTTCTAGCTATACGCCATATGGCGATAATCAAGGTCTCTATGTATCTAGAACATGGGATACAAAAACCGAGCAATCATTTATGGAGCTCGATCCTTCAGGCAAAGAGGGTCTGGCTTGGCAGGATTTTTACGCTGAGGTTGCTCAGTTTGCGGAAAGAATCGCACCGACTTTGTTGGAGCCACTAAAAACCCGCAGCGAACTACGCAAGCAGATCGATTTAGATCCCATCTGGAAATACTTAATTGAAGAGCCAATTGGCAAAGTAATCACTCAGCGATTTAGTAATGACATTGTGCGTGGCGTTGTTCTGACAGATGCATTAATTGGAACCTTTGCTTCGGCCTTTGATATTCAAGCAAATATCTGCTTTTTGTACCATCTCATCGGAAATGGAACAGGAGAGTGGAAGGTTCCTAAAGGCGGCATGGGCGCTCTGGTTAGTGAGCTAGTACGAGTTGCAACAGAAAGTGGAGTGGAAATTTCCTTGAATTCAAAGGCGATTAAAGTCGATTCGACATCTGCTCAAGTAAATGTGGAACTTCAAACTGGTGAAGTTGTCACAGGTAAGTACCTTCTTTCAAATGCAGCACCTGAAGTCTTAGCAAAGTTACGCGGAACCTCTGTTCCAAAAAGTCTTGATGGTTCACAGATGAAGATCAATATTTTGCTAAACCGATTACCAAAGTTGAAATCTGGTATTGATCCACGCCTTGCATTTGCTGGAACTTTTCACGCCAATGAGAGCTTTGACCAGTTTGAATCAGTTTACAAAGATGCAAAAAATGGCCTTATGCCAGAAAAAATGCCAATCGAGATGTACTGCCACACTTTGACCGACCCATCCATCTTGGGACAAGAGTTGCAAGATGCGGGCTATCAAACCCTGACACTGTTTGGAATCCATACGCCTGCTTCATTGTTTGATGGAGACAATGATGTGGCTCGAGATGCCGCCCTAAAATCTGCTTTATCCTCTCTCAATGATTACTTGGCAGAGCCCATTGAAGATGTGATCGCTGCGATTGAAGTAAAGACTCCACTTGATATTGAAGAAGCAATCGCCCTTCCACGAGGCAATATCTTTCACAATGATTTATCGATGCCTTTCCGAGAAGATGGAACTGAGCCTTCGTGGGGAGTAGAAACCGATGACCCGCGTATCTTCATCTGTGGAGCAGGAGCTGCTCGAGGCGGGGGAGTTAGTGGAATTCCTGGCCATAATGCGGCCATGGCTATCCTTTCTAACAATTAGACTTCAACCATGACTTTTCATCCCGAAACATCAGCGATCACCGCAGGCCGTCCTGATGCTGCACCTGATGCTTCCTTGAATCCTCCAATTGTTTTTTCCTCTACTTATCACGCAGGTGGTCCTGTTGGTTATGGACGATACGGAAATGAAAGTTGGAGCGCACTTGAAGCTGCGATCTCAGAGTTAGAGGGCGGACAAACTCTTTCATTCTCATCTGGCATGGCTGCCATCAGTGCGGTCTTTTCAATTCTGCCAATCGGTGCCCCAGTTGTTGCATCAAATCAGGGATACAGCGGAACTATGGGTCTGCTCAATCAACATCACGCTTCAGGCCGTTTAGAGGTTCGTTTTGTAGATATCAC
>CALMBJ010000263.1 GCA_937860175.1 uncultured Actinomycetes bacterium | reverse complement strand
GAGATTTCTGCCTGTCTCGTGGGCTCGGAGATGTGTATAAGAGACAGGACCCAATGCTTTAGCTGCAATCTTTGCATTTACTGGAACAACAACAGGCTTCTTTGCCGCCTCTAGTGCGTAAGGAATGTCCTTTAATCCATGTCCTGTCACTGTAATAACAATTGTCTTGTCCTTAGGAAGCTTGCCCGCCTTCTTGTACTTGAGTAAACCTGCAAGACCGGCAGCAGATGATGGCTCAACGAAGATGCCTTCCTTAGCTGCAATTAAGCGGTATGCGGCCAAGATTTCGCGATCGGTTACAGAATCAATTACTCCGCCAGAAACATCGCGCGCTTCTACCGCTTGCTGCCATGATGCTGGATTACCAATACGGATCGCGGTTGCGATTGTCTCTGGATTCTTAACAACCTTGCCTTTAACAATTGGTGCAGCACCTGCTGCTTGGAATCCGTACATCATCGGCAGCTTTGTTGTAAGCCCATCCTTGTTGTACTCCTTGTAACCCTTCCAGTACGCGGTGATATTTCCTGCGTTACCAACTGGAAGTGCGTGAATATCTGGAGCATCGCCCAACATATCTACAACCTCAAAGCTTGCAGTCTTTTGGCCTTCAATGCGGAATGGGTTTACTGAGTTAACAAGTGCGACTGGATAATTTTCAGATAGCTCGCGTGCAAGGGTTAAGCAATCATCAAAGTTTCCGTTAACCTGCAAAATTGTTGAATCATGGATAACAGCTTGTGCCAGCTTTCCCATTGCGATCTTGCCCTTAGGAATTAACACCGCCGGACGCATACCTGCTTTGACAGCGTAAGCAGCAGCTGATGCTGATGTGTTTCCGGTTGATGCACAGATAACAGCCTTTGCTCCATCTTCTGCAGCCTTAGAAATCGCCATTGTCATTCCGCGATCTTTGAAGGAACCGGTTGGGTTTAAGCCTTCGTACTTAATCCAGACATTGTTTCCAAGAAGCTCTGAAAGGTTGCATGCATAAATAAGTGGAGTGCCACCTTCACGCAATGAAACGATTGGTGTCTTAGCGCTAACTGGAAGACGATCGCGATACTCCTCGATGACTCCACGCCACTGATGTGTGCCAACTGCCTTCTTCTTTGAGAACAATGCCATTAGTTTTGTGCTCCTTCAACGCGAATGACGCTTTCAACCTTGCTGACAATGTCCATCTTCTTAAGCTTCGCAATACATGCATCAAGTGCATCCTCGGATGCTGCGTGAGTTACTACAACCAACTCTGCATCTTCGCCTAAACCTGCCTGGCGAACGGTTTGAATAGAAACATTTTCGCTGGCAAAGGTTTGTGCGATTGAGGCCAAAACACCTGATTTATCAGCTACATGAAGGCGTACAAAGAACTGTGACTTAACTGCGCCAATAGGTGCGATATCTAGATCTGCGTAATCTGATTCGCCGTATCCAACTGTTGAATAAGCAGCATGGCGGGCAACAGCCACCAAATCGCCGAGGATTGCAGAAGCCGTTGGTGCACCGCCTGCTCCGCGACCGTAGAACATAAGTTGTCCTGCAGCTTCGGCTTCAACATATACAGCGTTAAATGCGTTACGGACAGATGCCAAAGGATGGGCGTTAGGCAGGATTACCGGATGTACTCGAACTGAAATTTCATCCTTAACAGTTAGCTCAGCGATTGCAAGCAGTTTAATAACGCTATTCATTGCCTTTGCAGCTGCAACATCATCAGCTGAAATCTTTGAAATACCTTCGCAGTAAACCTCATCGATAACCACTGTGCTATGAAATGCAAGACTTGCAAGCAAAGCTGCTTTTGCAGCAGCATCATGGCCTTCAACATCAGCGGTTGGATCTGCTTCGGCATAACCTAGAGCTTGCGCTTCCTTTAACACCTCATCAAAGGCGCGACCTTCTTCATGCATCTTTGTAAGAATGTAGTTTGTTGTACCGTTAACAATTCCCATAACGCGGGTGATTTGATCTCCAGCAAGTGATTCGCGCATTGAGCGAATGATTGGAATCGCACCAGCAACGGCGGCTTCGTAGTAGAGATCTACTTTGGCTGCATCTGCTGCGTTAAAGAGTTCATGTCCATGAGTTGCAAGCAAAGCCTTATTTGCAGTGATAACTGATTTACCATTTTTAATCGCTTCAAGAATCAAACTCTTGGCTGGTTCAATCCCACCCATAACCTCAATGATGATGTTGATGTTTGGATCTGAAACAATTGAATGAAGATCAGTTGTGATTAAGGATGGATCTACACCTTCGCGCGGACCAGCGTTACGAACACCAACCTTTGAAAGTTTTAGCACCGCACCTGAGCGCTCTGAAAGCTCCTGCTCATCATCTTGAAGCAGGCGGGCCACCTGGCTGCCCACAACGCCGCAGCCGAGCATGCCAATTGATAGTTGCTTAGCGCCCGAGTTCATGGGCTTATTCTTTCACAGATGGGTTGAACGGCGTTAAATATCCAGCGCTAAGAGATCTTCAATACTCTCACGGCGAACAATTACGCGAGCTTTTCCATCCTTTACTGCAACAACAGATGGACGAGGCACATGGTTGTAGTTGCTAGCCATGCTGCGTCCATAAGCACCTGTTGCCGGAACAGCTAGTAAATCCCCTGGCACGATATCTTCCGGCAAATCTATTTCGCGAATAATGATGTCACCGGTTTCGCAGTGCTTTCCAACTAAGCGGCTTGATGTCTTTGGCGCAGTGCTGGTGCGATTAGCAAGAATCGTTGTGTACTCGGCACCATAGAGCGATGGGCGAATGTTGTCGCTCATGCCACCATCTACTGAAATGTAACGACGGTGTGTGCCATTTTCTAAGGTCACATCTTTAACTGTTCCTACCTCATACAAGGTAAACATAGTTGGCCCGACAATTGCACGACCTGGTTCGATTGAAACCGTTGGAATCTGCAGATTAAATGTCTCGCAATGCTTTTTAACCGCTTTTGCAAGTGCTTGCATGGCATCACGCGGATCAACTGTTACATCATTTTCAAGGTATGCGATTCCGTACCCGCCGCCAAGATCTAGTTCAGGTAACTCTTTCTTAAACTCATCTCGGTACTTAGCCAAGAAGTTCACAAATCGCTCTGCCAAGATTTCAAAGGATTCAAAGCCAAAGATTTGAGATCCGATATGCGCATGGAAGCCACGAAGCTCTAAGGATGCTGTCTCTTATACACATCTGACGCTGCCGACGATCTACTCTGTGTAGA
>CALMBJ010000262.1 GCA_937860175.1 uncultured Actinomycetes bacterium | reverse complement strand
GATGGATCGGGAGCCCCAGAAAAAGCGGAAAAGAAACTGCCAGGACGAGCGCTACCTAACACACCCCATGAGCTTGATCGTCCCCACGATGCATCTACAGTGATGGTGACTGAAGATTTGAAGTTAGCAGACCAAACATCGATTGAGGCCTGAACCTCTTTCTTTGCCCAATCTGGAAAGTTGTTGTACTTAACTTGGAAGTTTGATTTAGCTTCTAGCCTCTTACTTCTGGTTGGGCTTGGTGCCTGCGTTACAGGCTCGGTTCCTGCGTAGATGTGTCCCCAGTTTGTCGCTGGAATCTGCTTAAAGGAAAGCGCAGGTGCTGCAGGTGCGGTTAATAATCCAAGAATTAATGCGCCAGCAAGGGCAAAAGGCCCCATTCTCTTGATGCGCATCATGCCCACACGGTATCAGGGGTAATCCCGTGGTTTAAGGTCAGGGGTAGGAAATACCAATTCTCTATGCAGATTAACAGGCAGAAAGGGGCGAGAAATGACCATAGTGACAATTTATGGCCGAACTGGTTGCCATCTTTGTGAGGATGCATTAAAGGTTCTAGAGTCCCTTAAAGATGAATTGAATTTTGAGATTAAAGAGATCTTGATTGATGGAGATGAAGAGTTATCAAAAAAGTATGGAGAGCAAATTCCAGTAACTTTAATTGATGGAGAACATCACGACTTCTGGCGGGTAGATCCAGAACGCTTTAGATCTTCCCTTGAAAAACATCGTCAGCATCAATAATTTTGTAGCTGTAACCCTGTTCAGCTAAGAAGCGTTGGCGGTTTTGTGCGAAATCTTGATCAATAGTGTCTCGAGAAATTACAGAGTAAAACTTAGCTCCCCGGCCATCTGACTTAGGTCGCAGGATTCGACCAAGACGCTGTGCCTCTTCCTGACGACTTCCGAATGCGCCCGACACCTGAATTGCAATTGTTGCATCAGGTAAATCAATTGAAAAGTTTGCAACTTTAGAAACTACTAAACACTTTATTTCACCGGTTCTAAATTGATTGAACAAAATCTCGCGTTCCTTGATTGGCGTCTCACCCTTGATCAGCGGTGCTCCAAGAACCTCGGATAACTCATCTAGCTGATCAATATATTGCCCAATTACTAGAACCTGATCCTCTGAATGTTTTTCAACCAAGGCTTCAACAACATCACGCTTTGTCCGTGTTGTTGCACAGTTGCGGTATCGATTTTCAGGCTCGGCTGTTGCATACGCCAAACGCTCTGTTTCCGTCAGATTCACTCGAACCTCAATGCATTCAGCTGGTGCGATGTAGCCCTGGGCTTCAATCTCTTTCCATGGAACATCAAAACGCTTTGGCCCGATCAGGGAAAAGACCTCACCCTCCATTCCATCCTCGCGCACCAAAGTTGCCGTTAAGCCAAGGCGACGACGGGATTGAATATCAGCGGTAAAGCGAAAGATTGGCGCAGGTAGCAGGTGGACTTCATCGTAAATAATCAAACCCCAGTCATATGAATCAAAGAGATCAAGATGGGCGTAAACACCATTCTTTTTCTTGGTCATTACTTGGTAGGTCGCAATAGTTACCGGACGAATCTCCTTCTTTGCACCTGAATACTCGCCGATCTCATCCTCATTGAGTGAGGTTCGCTTTAACAGTTCATCGCGCCATTGACGAGCAGCAACGGTGTTAGTAACCAAAATTAATGCTGTCTCTTATACACATCTGACGCTGCCGACGATCTACTCTGTGTA
>CALMBJ010000261.1 GCA_937860175.1 uncultured Actinomycetes bacterium | reverse complement strand
GCGGGCTACAAGGTCACGGGTTCGGGCGTCATCGCCTACCTGGTGTCCTCCGGTCAATTTCACAACAGTATTGTGTCGTAATTCGACACGTTCAGCCACTCGGGAGCGTGCGGGTCGGCGGAGTCATAGGCTACGGCCATGGGTAAATTGCGAGCACGGGCGATACGAGTTTTAGCACCGGCTAGCGGATTTCTCCTCTTCGCCCAAGCTGCCATCGTTGTAACAGGTGGTGCGGTTCGGTTGACCGGTTCAGGTCTGGGCTGCCCAACCTGGCCCGAGTGCACCCCAGGTTCATACACCCCCAAGCCGTATCAAGTCGAAGAGCAGGTAAAGGTTTGGATCGAATTTGGAAACCGATTGCTTACCTTTGTACTGGTCCTAGCTGCGATCACAGTTGTTGTGAGCGTGCTTGCCGCTGGTAGAAAAGATTTACGCGGACTTGCACTTGGCCAAGTTCTTGGAATTTTTGGGCAGGGAATTTTAGGTGGCATCACCGTACTTACCGATTTACACCCTGCAACAGTGGCGGCACACTTCCTGTTGTCGATAGTTCTGATTGCCGGCGCAACCTCGCTGCGGGCGCAAAGGTTTGAACCTTTAGTGAATCAAGAGTCTGCTCCCCTAGTAAAGAAGATTGCGACCGCGCATATAGCGATCTCCTTCTTAGTAATTTTCTTAGGAACCTTGGTTACAGGCTCTGGGCCACATGCCGGAGATGCTGCTGCAACTAGATTCCCATTTGATCTGCGAACAATGGCCTGGATTCATGCCGATTCTGTCATCGTGCTCTTTGGAGTTACCTTTGGTTTCTTTGTTGCAAACGGTGTATCAGCACACACCAAGAGACGCCTAAAGATCTTTCTACTTATTGCCCTGGCTCAAGGATTAATCGGTTATGTGCAGTGGTACCTCGATCTTCCAGAGTTAATTGTTGGTCTTCACTTAGCTGGATCAACCTTGGTCTGGATCGCATCGTGGCGAGTTTGGTTATCGGTAACAAAGAGAATGGATAGTAAATGAGCGCATTAACTGGATGGACCGCACTTGATGATAAGGCGGTTGCATATGCTCGAGCTCTTGCCGCCGATGCTGTTCAGAAGGTTGGAAATGGTCATCCCGGAACAGCAATGTCACTTGCTCCCGTTGCGTACAACCTGTTTCAGCGCCACTTAGTGCATGACCCATCAGATGCCCATTGGTTAGGTCGCGATCGATTTATTCTTTCGTGTGGCCACTCATCGCTGACTTTGTACATTCAACTTTTCCTCAGTGGGTATGGCTTAGAGATGAAGGATCTTGAGAGCTTTAGAACATGGGGTTCGCTGACCCCTGGTCACCCTGAGTACGGACATACAGCTGGTGTTGAAATGACAACGGGTCCATTAGGTCAAGGTGTAGCTACCGCTGTTGGAATGGCGATGGCGGCTCGCTATGAGCGTGGATTATTGGATCCAGTGGCTCCAGCACATCAATCAATTTTTGATCACACAATTTGGGTGATCTGCTCCGATGGAGATCTTCAAGAGGGTGTTAGCGCCGAAGCCCACTCACTTGCCGGTACTCAGGAGCTGGGAAATCTCAACATTATTTACGATGATAATCGCATCTCAATTGAAGGCGATACACATAATGCATTTACAGAAGATGTCTCTGCTCGTTACCTGTCTCTTATACACATCTCCGAGCCCACGAGACAGGCAGAAATCTCG
>CALMBJ010000260.1 GCA_937860175.1 uncultured Actinomycetes bacterium | reverse complement strand
GCCATGATTCCAAGAATCACAAGGGATAAAACAACGGCAGATACCGGACGCTTCATTACCAAACGCGCTGTCTTTGCCCAGCGTCCATCTTCCTTAGGAGTCAACGCAGCTTTGCGAACAACTCCCTTGTCGATGCGATTGCCAAGAAGAGCCAAGATTGGAGGTAAACCAAACAATGCACCGATCACTGCAAGTGCAACAACTGAAACTCCTGCGTAACCAAATGATTTCAAGAATGGCAGCGGGAAGAAGGTGAGAGAAAATAGGGTCACCAGAACGGTCATACCTGAGTAAAAGACAGTTTTTCCTGCACTGGCCATGGTTGCCGCAATTGAATCTTCCACGTTCTTTCCGCGATGTAGCTCTTCACGGAATCTATTAACCATGAGGAGCGCGTAATCAATTCCTAAGCCAAGGCCCAAACCTGTCGTTAAGTTAAGTGCGTAGATACTCACGTTGGTGAATAGTGTGAATAAGTAAAGAACGAAAAATGCACCCAAAATCGCCGCAACACCAACAATTAGTGGCATCGTCGAAGCAGCTAAGGCGCCGAATACAAGAACCAACAAAATAAAGGTCAATGGAATCGAGATTAACTCAGCGATCTTTAGATCGTCAGAGATTTTCTTTGTGATCGCGTGGCCAACTACTCCAACTCCACCTGCATAAAGATTTAAGCCTTCATAGGAGCCGTCATACTTTTCCTGCATTAGCTTTCCAAGCTCTTGGCTCTCTGGAGTAAATGCTTCTCCTTCGCCGTAAACCAAAATGTATGCAGCTTTTCCATCGCTAGATTTTAAAGTTGCTTCGCCACCGCTAGTCCAATAAGAAAGTGTTTTTGTAACTCCTTCTTCTTGCGCAATCTTCTTTTCTAGCGCAACTCCCTTTTGTGCAACCACAGGATCGGTGACATCGGTAGCACCAGAATCGACAATGATGACAACCGCTGGGTCGGAAAGCTTTAGCTCTTCTGTTAGGTACTCATAAACCTTGTAAGAGTCGCTGTTTGGGTCGCTGTATCCGCCGGAATCAAGACGGGTAAAAGCCATTGAACCGATTGCACCTGCAACCAGAATTCCGACAACAAAGCTGATCACAGCGCCCTTGCGACGCTTAAAGATCAAGTAACCCAACTTCTCAAACATTTACATCTCTTTTCTTAGTAGTTAAAAGTTTTCCAGCGGTATTTGGCGGTAGTAGACTCAGGTACATGAGCGATCTCTTTCCGAAAGTAACCTCAGATGAAATTGATCTTGAGGCTGCCTCCGAGCAAGCTAAGCGCGAAGAAGAGTTAAAGTCAGATAGACCACCACATCACGAGGGTTAATCAGCCTTAGGCGCCGGTGCCGGAGTTGGTGGAGCCGCTGTCTTGTTAGCAGAATCTGTTTTATAAAACCCTGAACCTTTAAA
>CALMBJ010000259.1 GCA_937860175.1 uncultured Actinomycetes bacterium | reverse complement strand
TTGGCATGGGTCAGGTCAGTCGAGTTGATTCTGCGCGATTGGCGGTTTCTCGTGCTGGAGCTCGTGCCAAGGGCACCGTTGCAGCTAGCGATGCCTTTTTCCCTTTTGCAGATGGCCTTCAGATTTTGATTGATGCAGGAATCACCGCGGTAGTTCAGCCTGGTGGAAGTGTGCGCGATGAAGAGGTTATTGCCGCTGCACAATCAGCTGGAATCGCAATGTTTTTCACCAATACCCGACATTTCTCTCACGCTTAATTGACTCGGTAGGCTTAGAGCATGAGCGCACAGATACTTGATGGCAAGGCGGTTGCCGCAGGGATTAAGGCTGAGTTAACCACCCGCGTTGCCGCGCTCAAGTTACAAGGAATCACACCAGGGCTAGGAACTGTTTTAGTTGGAGATGATCCAGGTTCGATTTCATATGTGGGTGGCAAACATCGCGATTGCCAAGAGGTTGGCATCAATTCGATCAGAATTGATCTGCCAAGCAACGCAACTGAAAAAGATGTTCTCGCCGCAATTGCAGATTTAAACTCATCGAAAGAGTGCACCGGCTACATAGTTCAACTGCCATTACCTGAAGGTATGAATACTCAGCGAGTTCTTGAAGCGATTGACCCTGCTAAAGATGCAGATGGTTTACACCCACTTAACTTAGGTCGATTAGTTTCAGGGTATGAGGCTCCTCTTCCCTGCACTCCACGAGCAATCGTTGCGCTTTTAGATCACTACAAGATTTCAACCAAGGGAGCAGAGATAACTGTTATTGGTCGTGGCCTAACAGTTGGCCGCCCATTAGGACTACTGCTTACTCGTAAACAAGAGAATGCAACGGTAACTTTGACTCATACGGGTACCAAGGATTTAACTGCACATACAAAAAACGCTGACATTGTTGTTGCCGCCATTGGTCAATCTCATTTCTTAAAAGCTGAGATGATCAAAGCGGGCGCAGTTGTTATTGATGTTGGCATTTCAAGAACAGCTAATGGTCTTGAGGGCGATGTCTGCCCTGGAGTATTTGAGAAGGCGGCTTTTGTTTCACCAATGCCTGGGGGAGTCGGGCCCATGACCCGTGCAATGTTGCTCACTAATGTGGTTGATGCATGCAGCTGAATAATCGCTTGCTGGGCCTTCTCAGTTACGGCTTAGTTGCAACTGGTGTTGTTCTAGGGGTGCTCGGATTTGTGCGAGCCGGATCACTGTTTATCGCTGCTGGCACCGCTGGTATCGCTCTCAAATTGCGAGATTTCCGCCGGATCGAGTTTTATCTTCCCCTGGCCATTGCAATAGCCCTTTTTGCGCTGGCAATTGCACTTCCTCGCGGACGGTAGAGTTGCCCCATTCGCAATCAGCCATGAATGGAGTCACGATGGGTGGCAAAGTCACAGTAGTCGGTGCAGGTTTCTACGGTTCAACAACAGCTCTTCGCTTAGCTGAATATGATGTTTTCGATACCGTCGTTCTAACAGACATTCTCGAAGGTAAGTCCGAGGGCTTGGCTCTGGATATGAACCAGTCTCGTTCAATTGAAGGATTTGAGACAAAGTTAATCGGCGCTACAACAACCCCTGAAGGTGCCGGCTATGAAGCAACAGCTAACTCAGATGTAGTTGTTATTACCGCCGGACTTCCACGCAAGCCTGGCATGAGCCGCATGGACTTAATTGGAGTTAACGCTGGCATCGTCCGCGGAGTTGCAGAAAACATCGCAAAGCATTCGCCAAACGCCGTGATCATCGTGGTTTCAAATCCACTTGATGAAATGACCGCCTTGGCGCAGATCGCAACTAACTTTCCAAAGAACCGCGTAATGGGTCAGGCAGGAATGCTAGATACCGCACGCTTTACAAACTTTGTTGCTGAAAAACTTGGCGTAAAGGTTGCATCAGTTAAGACGCTGACACTTGGTTCACACGGAGACACAATGGTTCCAGTTCCAAGCCGTTGCACAGTTGATGGCAAGCCATTGAGCGAGCTACTCTCGCAAGAAGAGATCGCAGATCTAGTTGATCGCACTCGTAATGGTGGTGCCGAAGTTGTTGCCCTGCTAAAGACTGGTTCTGCTTACTATGCACCATCTGCAGCAGCTGCCCGCATGGCTAAGGCTGTCATTGAAGATTCAGGTGCGGTAATGCCTGTCTGTGCTTGGGTTGATGGCGAGTACGGAATTTCTGGTGTGTACCTTGGCGTAGAAGCTGAGATCGGTCGCACCGGCGTAAAGAAGGTTGTTGAAAGCGCATTAACCGATACTGAAGTTGCAGCTCTCAAAGAGGCGGCTGAAGCGGTACGTGCAAAGCAAGCAGATGTCCAAACACTCTAAGAAAACACTTTAATAAGCGCATACTAAGAAAGAGGGAACAATGAGCAAGATCAAGGTAACGGGCACAGTCGTCGAACTCGATGGCGATGAAATGACACGCATCATGTGGCAGTTCATCAAGGATTCATTGATCCTGCCTTACTTAGATGTGAACCTCGAGTACTACGACTTGGGTATGGAACACCGCGATGCAACCGATGATCAGGTAACAATTGATTCAGCTCGCGCAATCCAAAAGCATGGCGTTGGTATCAAGTGCGCAACTATTACTCCAGATGAGGCACGTGTTGAGGAGTTTGGCCTAAAGAAGATGTGGAAGTCTCCTAACGGAACAATCCGTAACATCCTTGGCGGAGTGATCTTCCGTGAGCCGATCATCATCAGCAACGTCCCACGTTTGGTCCCACACTGGACTAAGCCAATCGTTATCGGTCGTCACGCATTTGGCGATCAGTACCGTGCAACAGATTTCAAGGTTCCAGGTCCAGGAAAGCTGACAATCTCATTTGTTCCAGAAGATGGTTCAGCACCAATCAATACCGAAGTTTTCAACTTTGAATCTTCAGGTGTAGCAATGGCGATGTACAACGTGGATGATTCAATCCGTGACTTTGCACGCGCATCACTGAACTACGGATTACTGCGTAAGTTCCCTGTTTACCTTTCAACAAAGAACACAATTCTTAAGGCATACGACGGTCGCTTCAAGGATATCTTTGAAGAGATCTACCAAGCAGAGTTCAAAACACAATTTGATGCTGCAGGTATCTGGTACGAGCACCGCTTGATCGATGACATGGTCGCTATGTCATTGCGCATGGAGGGTGGATACGTTTGGGCATGTAAGAACTACGACGGCGATGTTCAATCAGACACCGTTGCACAGGGTTACGGCTCACTTGGTTTGATGACATCAGTTTTGATGACACCAGATGGAAAGGTCTGCGAATCAGAGGCGGCTCACGGAACGGTGACACGTCACTACCGCGATCACCAGGCTGGAAAAGAGACTTCAACAAATCCAATCGCATCAATCTTTGCGTGGACACAGGGTCTTGCACACCGTGCAAAGCTAGATAACAACGCAGAGCTCGCAAAGTTCTGTGCAACCCTTGAGCGTGTATGTATTGAAACAGTTGAGCAGGGCAAGATGACTAAGGATCTTGCATTGCTTATTTCAAAGGATGCGCCTTACCAAACAACACAGCAGTTCTTGAACTCAATTGATGAGAACTTGAAGAAGGCAATGGCATAAAGCATTAAAAGTAAGTAATAAAAAACCCGCGGTCGCCACTGGCAACCGCGGGTTTTTTTATTTAATGCGAATTAGATGCGCTCACCTGTTGTTGAGTTAAATAGGTGAACTGAGCCCTTAACAGCCTCAACGGTGATTGTGTCACCTGGCTTTGGAGGGTTCTTTGGATCCCAGCGAACAATTACCTGTGCGCCTTCATCAGTTGCATTTGCGAACTTAACATTGGTGTCAGCTGGCTTTCCGTAAACGAAAGCATCTGAACCAAGCTCTTCAACAACTTCAACTAGAACGTGGAAGCCCTTAGATGATGGGGTAAAGCCTTCTGGACGTACACCAACGGTGACAGATGTTCCTGCAGCTGCGGGTACATCGATGCTGAGATCTCCAAGCTTTGCCTTGCCACCTTCAACAGGTGCGATAAGTAGGTTCATAGCTGGTGAGCCGATGAAGCCTGCTACGAAAGCATTTGCTGGGTTGTCATAAAGGTTACGAGGGGTATCAACTTGCTGTAGCAAGCCATCCTTAAGAACTGCAACGCGATCGCCCATAGTCATAGCTTCAACCTGGTCGTGTGTTACATAAACAGTTGTGATTCCTAGACGACGCTGCAATGCAGCGATCTGTGTACGAGTTGCTACACGCAACTTCGCATCGAGGTTAGATAGCGGCTCATCCATAAGGAATACCTGTGGCTCGCGAACAATTGCGCGACCCATAGCAACACGTTGACGCTGTCCACCTGATAGCGCCTTTGGCTTGCGCTCTAGGTATGGCTCGAGGTCAAGCAACTTTGCTGCTTCTAGAACACGACGATCGCGCTCTTCCTTTGGAGTTCCTGCGATCTTTAGTGCGAAGCCCATGTTCTCTGCAACTGTCATGTGTGGATACAGTGCATAAGACTGGAACACCATCGCAATATCGCGATCCTTTGGTGCAACATTTGTTACATCGCGATCGCCAATAAGAATGCGGCCACCATCGATCTCTTCAAGTCCTGCCAACATACGAAGTGATGTTGACTTACCGCAACCTGATGGACCAACAAGAACTAGAAACTCTCCATCATTGACGGTGAGGTTTAGCTTGTCGACTGCAGGTGCTGTTGTTCCTGGATAGATACGTGATGCGCCATCAAAAACTACTGATGCCATGAGATTGCTCTCCTTCTCCGGGCAGGTACGTGCCCGACGGTCCGAGGATGAAGGTGATGGCCGGTTGGCCAACGGTGGAAGATTACGCGTAAACCCCGCGTAAGGGAAGGCTTGGCGCAAGCACCCAACTTTATAAATGGGGGCTGAGATCGTATACTTGCGACCATAATGGAACCTCCCTCGTTGGCTTCACTATTTTTTGATCTAGCAACTATCGCTGGCCTTATTGTTCTGGCCTCATTCTTCGTAGCCGCTGAAATCGCCCTGATCTCCCTTCGAGATAGCCAGGTCCGTGAGATCGCAAGCCGTGGAAAACGTGGCGCTCGCGTTGCAGCGCTTGCCGCACACCCCAACCGTTTGTTAGCCGCAGTTCAAATCGGTGTAACCGTTAGCGGTTTCTTATCGGCCGCCCTTGGCGCAGATCAGCTAGGTGATTATGTAATCCCTTGGCTTGAGTCCTTAGGTCTTGCCTCGGCATGGGCAACAACTATTTCACTTATCGGTGTCACCTTGGTGATCGCCTACTTCTCATTGGTGTTTGGTGAGCTTGTGCCAAAGAGAGTGGCGCTCTTTAGAGCGGAAGAGATTGCGTTGGCAACAGCGGGAATCATTAACTTTGTTGCAAATATTTTCCGTCCCTTGATCTGGTTGCTCTCACGATCAACCGATTTTGTTTTGCGCGCATTTGGCGTTGACCCAAAGGTTCAGCGCTCGCAGATGTCTGAAGAGGAGCTGCTCGACCTTGTAACTGGCCACGCCGCTCTGACGGAAGAAGAGCGTGACATTGTGGAAGAGGTATTCAACGCCTCGGAACGTCAGGTTCACGAGGTTATGGTTCCTCGCACCGAAGTAGATTTCATGGATGCTTCGCTTACTGTTGGTAAGGCGATTGAACTTGCTGTCGATAAAGCACATTCTCGTTACCCAGTTGTTCGCGGCTCATCCGATGAGGTAGTTGGCTTTATCCATGTCCGCGATTTATTGGATACATCTCTAGCAAGTAAGAACACCAAAATCGTTGAACTGGTTCGAAACATTATGTATTTGCCAGGAACTAAGGGG
This sequence comes from uncultured Actinomycetes bacterium, assembly GCA_937860175.1. GTDB lineage: Bacteria > Actinomycetota > Actinomycetes > Nanopelagicales > Nanopelagicaceae > Planktophila. The sequence goes on along the minus strand of CALMBJ010000259.1, from coordinate 6,122 downwards.
ATCTTGCCGGCACTGTCTGAGATGCGTACCCAAGGTCAGCACCTTGCAATTGTTTTGGATGAGTACGGTGGCACCGATGGCATCGTGACCCTTGAAGACCTTGTAGAGGTGCTTATTGGCGATATTCGCGATGAGTATGACGAGGATGAGAATGAGGTTTTGGTCGAAGAGCGCACTGGTGACTTCGAGATCGATGGTTTGATTTCAATTGAAGATTTAATTGAAGAGACCAAACTTGATATTCCAGAAGGCCCATACGAGACCGCCAGCGGTTTTGTCATGCACTTCTTGGGTCGAATCCCGCAGGTTAATGATGTTGTGAACGTCAATGGCCTTCGAATCACTGTGTTAACCATGGAAGGCAAGCGCGCGGGGCAGTTATTGATCTCGCGAACAGCATCTGTGTGAAAGAATTACGCCCATGACACAGAAGCGGGTTCTTTCAGGCATCCAGCCAACAAGTGACTCCTTCCACCTGGGTAACTACTTAGGTGCACTCAAACAATGGGTAGAGCTACAGGATGGCAACGATGCCTTTTACTGCATCGTCGACCTTCACGCCCTAACCGGTGAGATCGAACCCGCGCTCTTTAGAAAGCGCACATTGGCTTCGGCAGCTCAGCTAATAGCCCTTGGTATTTCACCTGAAAAATCAACTTTGTTTGTGCAGTCTCATGTCGCAGAACACAATCAATTGGGCTGGATCATGGAGTGCATTGCAGGCTTTGGTGAGGCAAGCCGCATGACTCAATTCAAAGATAAATCTGCAAAGGGTGGGGCAGACAGTGCTCGTGTAGGGCTCTTTACATATCCCATGTTGCAAGCCGCAGATATTCTTTTGTACCAAGCACACTTTGTTCCAGTTGGCGAAGATCAACGACAGCACATCGAGTTAACACGCGATCTTGCAACGCGATTTAACTCTCGATTCGGCGAGACCTTTAGATTGCCAGAAGGTTACATCTTGAAGGCAGGCGCCAAGATTTACGATCTACAAGAGCCAACATCAAAGATGAGTAAATCATCAGGATCTGTAGCTGGTGTTCTAGAAATCATGGACACACCCGAGGCAAACACTAAGAAGATCAAAAGCGCAGCAACCGATGCAGGTCGCGAAGTGAAGTTTGATGAAAAGGAAAAGCCTGGCATTAGTAATTTGCTTACTATCCACTCATCACTTTCAGGCCAATCAATTTCCGAGCTAGAAAATGAGTTTGAAGGTAAGGGCTATGGTGATTTCAAGGGTGCTGTCGCCGAAGTAGTCGTTGAGTATCTACGTCCAATCCGTGCAAAGGCGCTGGAGCTACTCGAAGATGAGAAGTACCTGACAGAGCTTTTGCACCAAGGCGCAGATAAGGCTCGGGTAGTAGCCAGCGCAACCCTCTCAGATGCTTATAAGAATTTGGGATTGGTGAAGTAAACAGCCTCAAACACCTCAACCCTTGGTTGAGAGTTTTCCAAAACGTTACACCCCTGACGCTAAAAACGCCCTTGGCGTGTTGAGTTTATTCCTACGCAAGTAATAGGCTCCCAATTACAAAGCTTCCGTAATTACCTTGTAAAAGTGAGTTATTGAAGACCCCCTTGAATCCTTGGAGGAAAATTGAAAAAAGTATTTCGTCTAGTAGCAGTTGTTGCTGCAACTGTTATGGCAGCGACAGCTTTTGTTGCTCCAGCTACAGCGGCAACAAAGGTAAAGGTTGGCCTTGCTTATGACATCGGTGGACGTGGCGATAAGTCATTCAACGATTCAGCAGCAGCAGGTCTTGACCGTGCAAAGAGAAACCTGAAGGTTACAGCTCGTGAAGTAACTGTTAATCAGGGATCAGATTCAGAGCGTGAAGACAAGCTTCGTTTGCTCGCTAAGGCTGGATTCAACCCAATCATTGCTGTTGGTTTCCTCTACGCAGGACCAATCAAGAAGGTTGCTTCAGATTACCCAAATGTTCAGTTTGCAATCATCGATGATGCTTCAGTAGATCTACTGAACGTTGCTGGTCTTGTATTCGCTGAGCACGAAGGTTCATACCTAGCTGGCGTTGCAGCAGCACTTGCAACAAAGTCAAACAAGGTTGGTTACATCGGTGGAGTTCGTATTCCTCTACTACAGAAGTTTGAAGCAGGTTTCGTTGCTGGTGTTAAGGCAACAAAGCGATCAGTAACAGTTGACGTCAAGTACGTTACAGAGCCACCTGATTTCGGTGGATTCAATGACCCAGCTAAGGCGAAGGTTATTGCAAAGGGCATGATTGACCGTGGCGTAGATGTAATTTACTCAGCTGCAGGTGGATCAGGCGCAGGTAACTTCCAGGCTGCAACAGATGCTGCAAAGGCTGGCAAGAAGGTTTGGACTATCGGAGTTGACTCTGATCAGTGGCAGACAGCTTCAGCTGCAGAGAAGCGCAACATGCTCACATCAATGGTAAAGCGCGTTGACCGCGCTGTTTACGATGTAATCGCAACAGCAGTTGCTGGTTCATCTGTAAACGACATCCTTGACGAATCAGGTATCTACGGTCGCGTATACGACCTCAAGCTTGGTGGCGTTGGCGTGTCTTACTCAGGTGGATACATCAACCGCTTCAAGGCGCAGATCGACAGAGCTGCTGCTGGAATCACATCAGGACGAATCAAGGTTCCAACAAAGCCATAATCTGGCTTAGGTAAGTGGCATTTGGCCCAACAATGGAGTTAGATCTCCTTGTTGGGCCAAATGTTTTCCCGCAGTCTTAGTCAAAGGAGACTTAAAGTGTCAGTAGCAGTAGAACTGCGACACATTACAAAGCGCTTTCCGGGCGTAATTGCGAACAGAGATGTATCAATCAAGGTTGAGACAGGAACAGTTCACGCGCTTGTTGGTGAAAATGGTGCTGGCAAGTCAACAGTGATGAAGATTTTGTATGGAATGCAACGTCCAGATAGTGGTGAGATTTTAGTTAACGGCAAAGAGGTTAACTTCAAGAATCCAAATGATGCGATTGAAGCTGGTATCGGCATGGTTCATCAGCACTTCATGTTGGCAGATAACTTCACCGTTCTCGAAAATGTTGTTTTAGGCTCCGAGCCAAAGCACGGGGTAACAATTGATTTTGCGGCAGCTCGTAAGAAGATTGTTGATATGGCTGCGCAGTATGGCCTCGATGTAGATCCAGATGTATTGGTAGAAGAGCTGGGAGTAGGCCAGCGCCAGCGAGTAGAGATCCTGAAGGTTTTGTTTAGAGGTGCCAATATCTTGATCTTTGATGAACCCACCGCGGTATTGGTTCCGCAAGAGGTAGATGATTTGTTCCAAGCGCTCGAAGGACTGCGTGCCCAAGGCATGGCGGTTATCTTTATCTCTCACAAGCTAGATGAGGTCCTGCGCGTTGCTGATGAGGTAACAGTTGTTCGACAAGGTGCAACAGTCGCCGAGGTTAAATCCAAGGATGTAACCGCTCGCCAATTAGCTGAACTCATGGTTGGAAGCGAACTTCCAAAGCCTTCAACACTTGGACATACCCGCCGCGATGAAATTACATTGGCGCTTAAGGATGTTTCAATTCCAACTGCGACAGGAAGCCGCGATTTGATTTCGCATATCTCCTTCAACCTTCATGCCGGCGAAGTTATTGGTATCGCAGGAGTTGAAGGCAATGGTCAGGCAGAGCTAGTTGAGGCGATCATGGGTCTGCGTGATTACACAGGATCCATTGAGTTCAATGGAGCATTAATAGATGAGCTCAGCGTGGCTGATCGTCATGATCTAGGAATCGGCTTGATTCCAGAGGATCGTCAACGTCAGGCTTTGATGATGAGTTCTCCACTGTGGGAGAACAGAATTCTTGGTCATCAACGCAGCAAGCCTGTAATGCGTGGTTTTGTTATTGATAAGAAAGCCACACTAGATAGCACCCGCACAATCATGCAGGAGTTTGATGTACGAGCACCTGGCCCAGATACCTTGGCCGCAGCGCTCTCTGGTGGAAATCAGCAGAAATTCATCGTTGGTCGCGAGATGAGTAAAGCACCTGCTCTATTGGTCGCATCTCACCCAACTCGCGGAGTAGATGTTGGTGCACAAGCAGCAATTTGGGATGTGCTTCGCAAAGCCCGCGAAAAAGGAATGGCAATTGTGCTTATCTCTGCAGATCTTGAGGAGTTAATTGGAATGTCAGATCGTTTGTTGGTGATGTTACGCGGCAAGTTAACCGCCGAACTAGATCCTGCAAAAACTACACCGGAGCAATTAGGTTCTGCGATGACAGGTGCAGCATGAGTAAGTTTTCGCCCTCTAAAATTGCGCTGGCCGTTGCTGCACCGTTAGCTGCCGCGGTTTTCTCAATAATTATTTCCAGCCTTGCAGTTATTGCGAGTAAGAAATCTCCAGTCGAGGCCTTCACAACTATGTGGGATTACGGCACAGAGACTGGTTCTCTGATGGAGATCGTTAACACTGCAACTCCTTACTACATAGCAGCGATCGCGATCGCGGTAACTTTTAGGGCAGGTCTCTTTAATATCGGTGTTGAAGGTCAACTTCGATTAGGTGCGCTCTTTAGCTGCTACATCGGCGCGATGTTTGTTCTTCCTCCAGTCCTCCATGTCGCTGCAGTGTTTATTGTCGCGATGACATTTGGTGGTTTATGGGCCGCTATAGCTGCTTACTTGAAGGTAAAGCGTGGTGTGAATGAGGTTATTTCAACAATCATGCTCAACGCCTTAGCTGGAGGTTTATCCGCTTACCTACTTTCAAGGCACTTTGCAGTAGTTGAAGAAGGCTCAAATAATCTACAAACCAAGGAGCTACCTGCATCTGCGCAGATTCCAGATCTGATGCCATTGCTACGCAAGGTCGGCATTGAGGATCAACCAGGCGGCGGCGTCTATGGAATGTTCTTTGTCGCTGTGGCCCTAGGTTTGATCTTCTGGTTTGTTGTTAACCGTACACGTTTTGGTTTTGAACTTCGTGCCTCCGGATTAAATCCGATTGCAGCTCGGGTAAGTGGTGTTAACTCCAAGAAGATGACCTTTATGGCACTTGTGATTTCAGGTGCAATTGCAGGTCTTGCGGGCTTGCCGGAAGTTCTTGGACAGACGCACTCATATAACCTCGGATTCCGTGCAGGTATCGGATTCTCTGCGATCGCCGTAGCTTTGCTCGGTCGAAATTCGGCTGGAGGAATGGCTGTTAGCGCGCTGCTATTTGGATTCCTCGAAGTTAGCTCTAGAGCACTAGAGCTTATTGATATTGCACCTGAAACTTATGTGATTATGCAGGGCTCAATTCTTCTCAGCGCTGTTATCGCCTACGAGGTTGTAAGACGCTTCAAATTAACGCTACAAAGTAAAGAGCTAGCAAAGGTGGTGCAGGCATGAAAGCCATGAAACTTCTGCGCTACGCAGTGATGTTAGTTTTTGTTTTGGCTTCCATCCGCGTCATTACTGGTGCATCGGATCTAACTAGTTCGGGTACCGCTTCTGCAGCCCTACTTCTCTCTGTTCCAATTGTTCTTGCCGCACTCGGTGGATTGTTTTCAGAGCGTGCTGGTGTTGTAAACATTGGTCTAGAGGGAATGATGATCATGGGCGCGTGGGCTGGTGGCTACATCGGCTCCCAACATGGTCCATGGGCCGGACTCTTTGCAGCGATGATCTTTGGATCAGTAGGTGCTTTGGTTCATGCAATCGCAACCGTTTCCTTTGGTGTTGACCATGTGGTGTCAGGTGTTGCTATCAATATCATCGCCGCAGGTTTGGTTCGTTACCTTTCAACACTTATGTACAAGAGTGGTTCATGGCCTGGACCTTCACAGTCTCCAGGGATTGAGACCATCCCACTGAATGGATTACCGGTGTTATCTGGAGGTCAGTTCTTTGGTTGGAAGAGTCCAGATCTATTGGGATCAATTGCAAACCTCAACTGGTTCTTTGTCTCAGATATGGCCTCAATTCTTCGAGGACTAACTGGAGATGTTTCCTATGTAACTATCCTGGCTATCTCGCTGGTTCCAATCTCGTACTTCATCCTGTGGCGCACCGCCTTTGGTTTGCGACTACGTAGCGCAGGTGAAGCACCAATTGCAGCTGAATCTCTGGGCGTCAATGTCTATGCGATGAAGTATGCAGGAGCTGTCTCTTATACA
>CALMBJ010000258.1 GCA_937860175.1 uncultured Actinomycetes bacterium | reverse complement strand
ATGAAAAAGTTGTTGCGGCTGCAGCGTTTAAGCCCTTGCCAATTCCCATATGGTCCTGCAAGAGAATTCCGCTCCACTCGTAGGCACCACCTTCGGGGATCAATGAACACATCAAACCGATTCCGAGCGCCCACAAAATCAATGACTCCTTGCCAATGAGCTTAACCTTGCCAGCATCATCTTTTCCTGGCTCACCTAAATGACCATCATGTTCTGCAGGAAGCATGTAATTTGCAACAAATTGGAAGGCGAACAAACCGATAGCGGCAATTGCAATGAGGTTGTCGCGAGGCGAAACAAAGTTGGCAATGAGTCCACCAACTAAAGTTGCAGCAAATGCGCCTATGCTCCAGAAACCATGGAAGCTAGACATCCAGCGGCCCTTAGTGTGTTTTTCAATTTCAACGGCTTGCCCATTAATTGCGATATCCATAAATGCGACGTTAAAGCCTGTGATGAACAAACCCAATAACAAAATTTGCACAGTATCTGCCATGCCAATAACGAAGACACCCACCGGTAAAAAAGCTCCTGCAATACGCACTACAAGCTTTGAAGAGTAAGAATGAACCGCACGGCCAGCCAGCTGTGCACCAGGAATCGAACCCACAGTGCTTGCCAATAAAACGAGCCCAAATTGACCATCGCTAAGGTTCAAGGAGTCCTTGATCTCTGGAATTCGTGGAATCCATGCAAGCCCGAGAAAGCCCAAGAGAAAGAAGGATGCATATATAGCGTTACGTGCGCGCATACCTAGGGCGTATAGATCGGTACTCATTATGGGGATACGGTACTTCAGTTCTTTCGATAATCTTGAGTAATGGAAGGTGTTATTGAAAAAGCCGCGGTCAAGCGGGTAATTGCCGCCCTTGCCGAGCATGGACTAACTGCAGAAGTTAAGGTCCTTTCAGATAGCGCCCGCACCGCGCAAGAAGCGGCATCGGCTTTAGGCATTGAAGTTGGGCAGATCGCCTCATCTCTTATCTTCAAGCTTCCAGATGGTTCTGCGCTTTTGATTATTACAAGTGGACGCCATCGAGTTGATACAGATTTAGTAGCTAAAAACTTAGGTATCGAAACACTTGGCCGAGTTGATGCCGATTATGTAAAGGAAAAGTCAGGGTTTTCCATTGGTGGCGTTGCACCAATCGGCTGGACCTCCCCCGCAACGATTCTTATTGATCAAGCACTTGATGATTATGAAATTGTGTGGGCGGCTGCTGGTCATCCGCACGCTGTTTATCCAACTACCTTTGCTGAACTTGTTGAGTGCACCGGGGCTAAACCAATGATTGTTGGCGATTAATGATCGTTGCTTACTTCTGGAGGATTAAACCTTCAAAGCTTCCCTTTGCAATCAAGGCTATGGGCTTTGATCGTTTTTCATTGTTTCGCGATAAGAATGTTTCATTTTATAAATCTTTAGGAACCGGCAAAGGCGAAACCTTTACGCCAACTGATGCCAACGCCCTGCAATGGGGTCTAGTTGCCGTCGTCGAAGATATTGAAAACTTTGATTCATCTGCGGTTGTTAAGCGTTGGCGCAAGAGTTCAGTCTCTGAATTCCGCGCAGTGCTAGATCCAATCTCATCTCACGGACAATGGGCGAGCAAAGAGCCTTTTGTTGGGGCGGTTAAAGATTGGGATGGACAGGTTGCTGCGATCACACGTGCACGAATCAAATGGAGTCAGAACTTTAGGTTTTGGAGCTCGGTACCTCCTGTAACAGTTTCTTTGAAATCTGCGCCCGGCTTAGTTGCAGCAATTGGAATTGGTGAGGCCCCAATAGGACTTCAGGGAACCTTTTCCTTATGGGAGTCTGCTGCTGCAATCCGCGACTTTGCATACAAGGGAGCGGCGCATCAAAAGGCGATCGCAGATACATCGGCCTATAACTGGTATTCAGAGGAGCTATTTGCGCGCTTTGCTGTGCGGGAAATCCGTGGGGTTTTGTAGCAACTGTCTTAAATAAATGGAATAAGGCAGACTTAGACCTATGTCCATTCGCCACTACACGCCCCGTCGTCGGGCCAGAGGCGGCGCATCTCCCCTATTGATCAAAGTTATGGGTGTTGCACTTGGCTTAGCAATTTTGATGCAGATTGCATATCCATTAGTAGATGGTGCGGCCTTAGATTTCATAACAATTGCATCGGTTTACCTAGCCGCTCTTGCAATGTTTCTTCATGGTGTTGCAGCATTTGGTGCACGTTACGGCTGGACACTACTTGGAATAACCCTTGTATTTGGTTTTTTGATTGAACAAATCGGTGTAACAACTAGTTGGCCATTTGGCGAGTACACATACTCTTCTACTTTAGGTCCTAAGTTGTTTAGCGTTCCATTGGTTGTGCCATTTGCTTGGGTGATGATCGCTCATCCATGTTTAGTTGCCGCACGCCGTATTGGTAAGTCCTGGGTGTTCTTGTATGGAGCGGCGTTAATGACATCTTGGGATCTTTTCCTCGATCCTCTTATGGTCACCGCTGGCCGTTGGACATGGGTTGTTACTGGAGCACATGTTCCATTCCAACCTGAAATTCCATTGTCCAACACCTTCGGTTGGATGTTATCGACCGTTGTCTTGATGACCATATTGCACTTTGCAACACCACGAGAGCGCCGCAAGGTGGGCGGCTCATTAATCGCTTCAGATGTTCTCCTGTTTTGGACATGGTTTTCAGGAGTAGTCGGAAATCTTTTCTTCTTCGGTCGACCAGGAGTAGCGCTCTTTTCAGGAGCAATTCTTGGAGTACTACTAGCTCCTTACTTCTTTAATCGATGGGTCGGAAGACCGTAACTCTTTGATGATTCTCTTTTCCCTGCTTCCTTTATTTCTGCTTACTATCGCTGCCCTAAACTTCTTTCAGATTCGTACGCCAAGAGCATCTTCTGTCCTTACAGACTCGGTTGGCGTGGTTGTTCCTATGCGCAACGAAGCTGAAAATGTTGAAGGAATTGTCACAACACTTTCTGCCCAAGATGGTCCATTTCATTACTACCTGCTCGATGACAACTCTGAAGACTCAACCTACGAACTGCTCACGCGCTACACCTTGGGTGATTCACGATTTACTGTGATTAAAGGTGCTCCTCTGGCAGCTGGCTGGATTGGCAAGACTTGGGCGCTTCAGCAACTCTTTGAGGCAAGTGATGAAGAGGTTATGGTTTCGATCGATGCTGATGTGCGATTGAGCAATGATGCAATCAATAAGGCGGTAACGCTGTTACATGGTGCACACCTCGATTTTGTATCGCCTTACCCTCGTCAAATTGCTAACACTTTTGCCGAGCGATTAATTCAACCTTTACTGCAATGGTCGTGGCTAACAACTGTCCCGCTGCGTTATGCAGAGGGTGCACGCCGCGAATCTATGGCGGTAGCAAATGGACAATTTTTTGTGGTGCGACGTTCTGCCTTGAACTCAGTCGGTGGATATCAAACCGTTAAACATGCGGTGATCGATGATGTTTTTCTTGCGCGTGAATTAATTGCAAATGGATCATCTGGCACTGTAGTTAATGGTTCAGATATCGCGCAGACACGCATGTATGCATCGTGGAGCGAGATCAAAGCTGGATATGGAAAATCTTTAAACAGAGCCTTTGGCTCATTTGCCGGAGCTGCCTTTGTAATTGCTTTTCTCATCACCACAGGCATCGCGCCATTGATAGTTGGGCTCTTGGGTAATCCATATGGGTGGATTGGATTTATAGCCATTGTCGGCACTCGGATACTGAGCGCGATCAAGAGCCGTGGCAGCGTGCTCGATAGTGTGTTGCATCCGATATCAATACTTGCTCTGATTTATCTCATCGGTTACTCATACTTAGTGCGCAAGAGCGTTATGTGGAAGGGTCGCACAGTATGAAGATCGTAGTAATCGGTGCCGGAATGGGCGGAATGACCGCTGCTGCCCGATTGTCACGAGGTGGGCATGAGGTTGTGCTGTACGAGGCATCAGAACGCGTTGGTGGAAAGTGTCGCACTGAGTGGATCGGCAAGGTTGCTTTTGATACCGGACCATCGCTACTTACCTTGCCGGCTGTATACAAAGATTTCTTTCAGCGAACTGGGAAACCCATGGGCTTGGTCTGCCCTATTGAATCAGTAGATCCCTCCTTTGATTATCGATTTGCAGATGACACCAGCGTTAAGTTTGCAAACTTGTCAAGGAATAAAACTTTAGAAAACATTACAGAATCCTTTGGTGCAGAAAGTGCTGCACAGTGGGATCGCATTATGAAACGTGCTGAACGCATGTGGGATGTCAGCCGTGGGCCATTTATCGAATCTGAGTTGAAATCCCCAATTTCATTAATGAAGCGCATAACTATCCTGCGCGACATGAAGATTATTGCCCCCTGGAAAACTTTGCGCGCTCATGCAGATGAGATTGTTAAGGATCAGCATCTTCGCTACATCATGGATCGCTATGCAACATATAGTGGTTCCGATCCACGTAAGGCACCTGCTGTGCTATCAACCATTGCCTTTGTCGAAGAAAGCTTTGGTGCCTGGCATGTTAAGGGCGGCCTAGGTCAGCTCACCGAAAAGGTCTATCAACGAGCGGTAGATGTTGGTGTCACCTTTCACCTGAACTCTCCGGTTTCGGCAATCACTACCGAAGGAAAAAAAGCTACAGGTGTAATCCTTGCCGATGGAACCGTTGTTCAGGCAGATGCTGTTGTGGCAAATGCAGATGCTTCCCTGGTCTATAACAAGTTGATTAAAGGTCATAAACGCACTTTGCGTAAGGCCCGCAAAAATATAGAAAAAGCTGATGTCTCCGTTGCTGGTTTCTGTTTGCTATTAGGGATGCGCAAGGATTCGGATCAAATCCTGAACCATCACACTATTTTGTTTCCTGAAGATTACGATGCCGAGTTTGATGCAATCTTCACCCATGGAAAACCAGTTGAGAAACCGACGATCTATATCTGCGCCCCACAAGATCCTGAGATGAGCAAGGATGAAACCCTCGAAGGTTGGTTTGTCCTGGTTAACGCTCCAACACATGGTCAGTTTGATTGGAATGACAAGGAGTTTGCTCGCAACTACGCCAACAGCATTATTGATCAAATTGAGGCACGTGGCATTTCAGTACGGGATCGCTTGGAGTCATTGACCATTAGAACGCCTGCCGATCTTGAGGCTGCCGTTCATGCTCCAGGTGGTGCTATTTATGGAACATCAAGTAATGGTGCGCGTGCTGCCTTTATGCGGGCAAAAAACCGTTCACCGATCAAGGGTTTGTATCTAGTGGGAGGTTCAGCTCACCCAGGTGGTGGATTGCCCCTTGTTGGAATTAGCGGTGATTTAGTTACGGAAGCAATTGGCTACGAGAAAAACGCACGACACTAGCAAAGCTGTAACACTGAATTGCAAAGAAGATTGCGGAAAGCACCGTTGCACCTGGCAGACCGACGAGATCTAAAACCAAGATAATGAAAATGTAGCTTGCCCGCATTGGACGCTCAGCAGGAGTTACAACCCCTAAATCACTCACACCTAATGAGATTAACTTTGTGCGTGCATACTCTTGGAAGGCGGCAACGCTCCATAAAGCGATTGGAATCCAAGCTGGAACGCCAATGACATACAGGGTGTAAAACCACAGCGCTTCACTGATTCGATCAACAACTGAATCAAGGGTAGCTCCCCACTTGCTATCGCGCTGCTGGAATATCGCAACACTTCCATCAATTCCATCGCAAAACAATGAGAAAACTAGGAAGGCAACTGACCACCAGGTTTGTGCGGTTAATGCGGTACCGACAGCACCTAGCAACCCTAAATAGGTAAGTGCATTTGGTGAGATCCGAAGCAAAGTGCAGATCAAGCCAAAGCGATACGAAATGTTGAGCCATGCACCAACGATGCCCTTTGTTTCAGCATCGCTATGCAGCGCACTCCACTTTGCCTTGAACTCTTGATTACTTAACATTATTTAACCTTCGGTAAATCTCTTGGGTGGCTGTTGAACTATTCATTGTATAAAAGTGTAAGCCTGGTGCACCTGCCGCCAATAACTCTTGGCACAGTGATGTTGCAATCTCAACGCCTAATGAGCGTACCGCTTGCGCATCATTCTCAACCTTTGCAAAGGCATCTGCAATGTGGCCAGGAATTGGAGTTCCGCCTAGCTCTGCCATGCGATGCAACAACTTCACATTTGTGACGGGAAGGATTCCGGGAATTATTACTAAATGTGAACCTCGATCGGCTAAAGCTTCAACTAATCGTGTGTACCGCTCTGCTTCAAAGAAAAATTGAGTAGTTGCAAAAGTTGCACCCAGTTGCTCTTTACGAATCAAAACATCTACATCTTTAGCAAAATCTCCGTTGGATGCAGGATGACCATCAGGGAAAGCTGCGACTCCGATTGTGAAACCACCAAACTCATCAGCTAACTGAACTAATTCATCGGCGTGATTGAAGCCACCTGGTGTTGGAGCCCAAGGCGCACTTGGTCCCCCAGGTGGATCTCCACGTAGCGCCAAGATGCTTTTGATTCCTGCTTCTTTATAACTGTGCAAAATGGCGATCAATTCATCGCG
>CALMBJ010000257.1 GCA_937860175.1 uncultured Actinomycetes bacterium | reverse complement strand
ACCCATGGCTTAGCCTTGAGCCCCTTAGCCACCGCGTTTCTAGCAACCAATCCAGCTGCCAGCATTACAGACGGGTTTGAAGTGTTGGTACAAGAGGTGATGGAAGCAATCGTTACGGCGCCATTGTCAATCTTGAAGTCCTTGCCCCTCACGGAGGTTGGCTTTGACTTGGCATCGGAGTAGGTCTTGATCGCGGTGTCAAAGGCACTCTTGGACTTACTTAGCTCGATGCGGTCCTGTGGTCGCTTAGGTCCGGCAATGCTTGGCACCACAGTTGAAAGATCAAGCTCTAGGTATTCGCTGTATACCGGCTCAGTGCTTGGGTCATGCCACAACCCCTGCGCTTTGGTGTAAGCCTCTACCAGGGCGATCTCCTGCTCGGTGCGGCCGGTAATTCTTAGATAGTCAAGGGTCACTTCATCGATCGGGAAGATGGCGACGGTGGAGCCAAACTCCGGGGACATGTTTCCGATTGTGGCGCGGTTCGCAAGCGGAACCTTTGACACGCCAGAACCGTAGAACTCAACGAACTTGCCAACCACCCCATGCTTACGCAACATCTCAGTGATGGTTAGCACTACGTCGGTGGCAGTGGCACCAGTAGGAATCTGGCCAGTTAGCTTGAATCCGACAACACGTGGAATAAGCATCGATACCGGCTGGCCAAGAAGGGCAGCCTCGGCCTCAATTCCACCAACACCCCAGCCAAGGACTCCGAGTCCATTGACCATAGTTGTGTGTGAATCTGTACCAACAACTGTGTCTGGGTATGCACGAAGTGTTCCTTCTACCGTGCGGGTCATAACAACACGTGCGAGGTACTCGATATTTACTTGGTGAACAATTCCCGTTCCAGGTGGAACTACCTTGAACTCATCAAATGCTGTTTGGCCCCAACGCAAGAAACGGTAACGCTCCTGGTTGCGCTCATATTCAATGTCAGTGTTTTGCTCAAATGAATCCTTGGTTCCAAACTTATCTGCAATCACCGAGTGATCGATTACCAGTTCAGCTGGTGCGAGCGGGTTGACCTTAGAAGGATCTCCCCCGAGATCAACAATCGCCTCACGCATCGTGGCAAGGTCTACAACACATGGAACACCAGTGAAGTCCTGCATGATCACACGAGCTGGCGTAAATTGAATCTCAGTATCTGGCTCAACTGTTGGGTCCCACTTGGCCAGGGCGTTAATGTGATCGGTTGTGATGTTTGCGCCATCTTCGGTGCGCAACAGGTTTTCGAGCAATACCTTCAGACTGTATGGAAGGTTGGCCGCGCCTTCGATCTGCGAGATATCAAATATCTCGAAACTCTTACCCGCAACTTCTAGATTCTTTCTTGCGTTGAAAGAGTTCTTACTCATTATCAGCCTTTCGTCGATGCGCTTAACAGGCGCTCAAGATACCTCAGCACGCTCATACAGGGCAACACATTCGATGTGATGTGTCATTGGAAAGAGATCAAAGGCACGTAACCCCGCTAGTAAATAACTGTGATCTTCAAGATAGGCGGTATCTCTAGCCAGGGCAGCTGGGTCACATGCGACGTAAACAATCGCCCGAGGATTTAAGGCTGCAATCTGAGAAATCACATCCTTGCCAGCGCCTTCACGTGGTGGATCCAAGACAACAACATCGGCCGATGTAACCCGGGGCAACAGCTTGGCAACATCACCTGTCGCAACAGTGACATTTTTATATGAGGCGAAATTTCTTCGCGCATCCTCTGTTGCAACTTTGCTGCCTTCAATCAAATCTACTTGTCCATCAGGACCTACAAGATCAATGATTGCAGCGGTGAACAAACCTGCACCACCATAGAGGTCAAGAACATGTTCGCTGCTAGATATCTGCGCAAAATCTAAAACCGCTTTAGTTAGAACCTCTGGAGCCTTTGCGTGGCTTTGCCAAAAAGATTCTTGGCTTACCTCCAAAGTTTTACCTTCAACTACTTCATGTAGCACCGCGGGTCCTTCTGTAATGCGGGCCTTTTCTTCACCACGCGTCGGCGCTAATGCAATTGTTCGCTCGCCGGTGTTTGAGGCGCTGATCTCAACCCGCACATCGCCCTTTAGGTTTCGTCCCGAGATCTCCGAAAAGTTCATGCCGTCGATACAAATGATGCAGTTTTCTACCGGTGCAATTGAATGTGATCGAGACTTATAAAATCCAAGCTTTCCATTTCTATTGGTAGTTGCAATCGCACGCGTTCTCCAACCAACTGGTGAACCCACCTCTTCGACCTCTACCTGAATATCCTGCTTTGCAATTCTTGAGAATTGTTCGGTAATCACATGAGATTTAAGGGTGCGCTGATAGCCGGGATCAATATGTTGAAAGTCGCAACCCCCGCATCCTGCACGGTGTGAATACTGACACGGAGGTTGAACACGAAACTCAGATGGCTCAGAGATTGAAACTACATCGCCTCGATTAAATGATGAACCGGTGCTAGTTATCTCAACAGTGCAGTGCTCCCCTGGTATTGCGTGGCGAACGAAAATTACAGCCCCGTTGTAGCGGGCGATGAAATGGCCTCCATGCGCGACCTTTTCAATACTCACATCGATTAAATCGCCGATTTTCAGGGCTGAACTCTTGTTTGATGCCATAAAGGCAAGTTTATGGGTGTAAGTTACTTCCTGTGCACGTAGTCATCATGGGTTGCGGTCGAGTTGGTTCATCACTTGCCACAGAGCTCGAAGCCGCAGGACACACTGTTTCAGTTATTGACCAAGCGCGAGAAGCATTCCGTCGTTTAGGTCCAAACTTCAAAGGTCGAACAGTCACCGGTGTTGGTTTTGATCGAGATACTCTCTTGGAAGCAGGCATTCAAGATGCAGATGCTTTTGCAGCGGTCAGTAATGGTGATAATTCGAATATTTTGGCGGCCCGCGTAGCCCGTGAAACATACGGCGTACAAAATGTTGTTGCTCGAATTTACGACCCAGGCCGCGCTGAGATTTATCAGCGCTTAGGTATTCCAACAGTTGCAACGGTTTTGTGGGCAACTGATCAAATTTTGCGTCGCTTGGCACCTGAAGGCTCTCGATCTGAGTGGCGAGATGCAACAGGTATGGTGCAGTTGTGCGAAGTACACCCCCAAGAAGATTGGTATGGGCGCCCAATTCTCTTGATTGATCAATTAACTCCTGCCCGAGTTGCCTTCATTACCCGCCTAGGCGAGGGTCTTGTTCCTGATGAACACACCGTCCTGCAGCAAGGTGATCTCATTCATGTGATGGTCTCAGATAAAGATGTTGCTAAAACAGAAGAGATTTTGGCCAGCTCTCCGGAGGGTGAACGCGGATGAGAATTGCTATTGCAGGTGCCGGAAATGTTGGTCGAGCTATCGCTCGCGAGCTATTAGATAACGGTCACCAAGTCCTATTGATTGACAAGGATCCAAAGGCGCTCAAGTTAGAGAGCGTGCCAGATGCTGAATGGTTAATGGCCGATGCCTGCGAAATTACCTCACTCGATAATGCACATCTGAACAACTGTCAGGTGCTGGTAGCTGCCACGGGTGATGACAAAGCCAATTTGGTTACATCGCTTTTAGGAAAGACTGAGTATGGAGTTCCGCGCGTCGTTGCCCGCATCAATCATCCAAAGAATGAGTGGCTCTTTGACTCTTCATGGGGTGTAGATGTTGCGGTATCAACTCCACGCATTATTTCCGCATTGGTTGAAGAAGCTGTAAGTGTGGGTGATGTAGTTCGTCTCTTCTCATTTAGAAAGGGCCAAGCAAATCTCGTTGAGTTAACACTTCCAGATGGCTCTGCCTGCATCGGAAAGACGGTTGAAGAGATTGAGCTGCCAGAAAATGCTGCACTTGCGGCGATTGTTCGCGATGGAAGAGTTATTACAGCCAGAGCCCATGATGTCTTTGCCGCCGGAGATGAACTTCTCTTTGTTGCATCAGCTGATGCTGAAGCTCAAATTAAATCCTGCTTTATCTCTTAACTCGTAACCTTCTGTGCCGGCGGGCCGGCTTTAATAATCAACCAAGTTCCATATGCGGTTGCAAAAAACAGCGGGTACCCCATCGCTAAATTCACAGTTCCCAAGAGGTTTACATTGCCGCTCAGATAAATCGGATACTGCACAGCGATTCTTAGGAAAAACATTCCTACCCATAACCAACTCGCTTTGATGTACATCCTTTTTCGAGCAGGGTTTTTGCGCCAAGTCAGGTTCTCGCCTAACAGCGGCCCTAAAACCAAGCCCAAGATTGGCCAGCCAACAATGTTTGCGATCAGATAAACAACGCCGTAACCAAGATTTGTAAGAAGTTTAGGAATATAAAAATCTTCAGCGTTTCCACTTCGATTAGCAAAATAGGCACAGATTAGAACTCCAATTACTCCAGAGACAGAGTGCTGGATCGATTCTTTTCTGATTAAGCGAATGATCGCCAAGGTCACTGAAAGTGAGAGCGCCGCCCAGATTGCTGTATTTACCTCTTTGGTGAGGTTAAAAACGATCAGGAAAACAACAGATGGAACGCCTGAATCAATAAGGCCCTTTTTCCCACCGAGTGCATTTACAACCTTGTCACGATCTTCTTGATGCTGACTCATGAACGTCCCGTCGATCCAAAGCCACCGGTGCCGCGACCTGAGCCAGGTAGCTCATGTACTTCTACAAACTCTGCACGCTCAACCTTTTGAATAACTAGTTGTGCGATTCGATCTCCCTTTTTGAAGGTGATCGCCTCTTGGGGATCATGATTAATCATGATGCATTGGAGCTCTCCCCTGAATCCTGCATCGACCGTGCCTGGTGCGTTCACCATCGTGACGCCATGTTTGATCGCCAGCCCAGAGCGTGGATGAACAAAAGCGGCATAACCATCGGGTAGAGCGATTGAGATTCCTGTTGGAACAAGCGCTCTTTCACCAGGATTTAAAGTGATATCTATACGAGAAACAATATCTGCCCCGGCATCTCCACCCTTTGCATAAGTAGGTAGAGGAATAGTTTCATCTAAACGCGTGATTAACACCTGAAGATTTTTCATAGTTATGGATTAACTCCAAATTTTGGATCAACATAGGCCATGAGTTCAGGAGTCTTTGCTAACTCCTGCAAATACTCCTTAGGCGCATTGTCCAAAAAGTGATCCATAGGAACGGTGATGAACAGTGCTGCTGCTTTGACGGCAATTTCTCCATCTGGAGAGTTCAAACGACCTATCGCAGATGTATAAACCTTTCGACCCTCTTGGCCCGTTATCTCAGCGGTGATGTGCAAGGTGGAACCAATTGGGACCGGCTTGAGGAAATCAGTCTCTAGACGTCCGGTGACTGCTGGGGCGCGAAGCAACCACATCAACTTTCCGAGCGCTTCGTCAAATGCAAGTGATAAAAGTCCGCCATGTGCAAGACCAGGAGCACCCTGATGATTTTCTGTGACGGTAAATTCAGCTGTGATATCAAGGGCTTTGCCAGCATATGCAACAAGGTGCAAACCGGTTGGATGTAAGTCACCACAACCAAAGCAATGTCCAAAGTGAGATGGAATCTTGCTGCCCTCAGCCGGTGCTAAAGAGTGCCGTTCTGGGATCACTGCCCCTTCAGGGGCGGTCGTACTTGGAATACGTGCCATACCTGAACTTTACTCCTTCACTATCCGATACGGTAATCCCCATGACCAAGAGCGAGCTGCGATATCGAGAGGTGATTCGTGCGCCATTGTGGCTGATCGCCTTTGTGTACTTCCTCTTTCTATCTATTGTTCTGTCCCTCTGGGCCGCACTTGGAAATACTCCGGCGCAAATCTCTTTCGCCCTTTTAACGGTTTGGATTGTTGTTCTTTACTTTCGCACCGCCTTGACCATCACGGTAGATGAGAAGTTTCTGAATGTAGGAAAGGCGCGGATAGAACATCAGTACATCGGAGAAGTAAGTGCGCTAACAACAGCGCAATTGAAGTTAGCCCGCACCCGAGATGCAGATCCTTCGGCATTTCTCGCAATTCGATTTTGGTCGGGAAAAGCGATCAAGGTTGAAGTGAAGGATGCTAGAGATGCAACGCCTTATTGGCTGATCTCCAGTAAAAATCCGAAGAGATTAGTTGAAGCTCTAAAAAACTAGTTGCACTCTTTACAAACCGCTTTTGCGCCCTCACCCTTTGCTAACTGGGTGATGTGATGTACCAAGAAGCAACGTGAGCATGTGAACTCATCTACCTGCTTTGGAACAACTCGCACCGCAAGCTCTTCACCTGAAAGATCTGCACCTGGAAGTTCTAGGTTTTCAGCAGCTTCAGCTTCATCAACATCGATTTGACCGGATTGAGCATCAACACGCTTGGCCTTGAGTTCTTCTAGAGACTCCTCATGAAGTTCCTCATCAGTTTTTCTGGGTGTGTCGTAATCTGTTGCCATTGCTCTCACCGCCTTTTATAACTCATCAATTTGTGCTTGCGGGCGCATCATGGCGCACTTCAAGCCTTCCGTGCTCTATAACACTCGGCGTGTCGGGGTTATTCCCCACTCATTGCTGGGATTTTTCAATTCCCTGGGCTTTTTCAATTCTCTGAGCCAGCCCACCATCTACGCGGGCGTGGATTGAGGTTCCCTCTGCGATGTACTGCTCAGAGAAGATTTCTCCGCGCTCATGAATTGCATGGACCAGATCACCTCTGTCATATGGAATGACAACATTTATTTCGACAGATGGCCGAGGAAGCGAGTTTTCAATCGCATGCAATAAGCCATCTATCCCAAAACCTGTGCGAACTGAAAATGCGTAGCTATTTGGCTCTTTACGAAGGATCTCCATAATCACATGAGGATCCGCAATATCAACTTTGTTGATGGCGATTATCTCAGGGATATCCTTGCCACCAATTTCATCGATCACCAACCGCACAGCTCGTATCTGTTCAAATGGATCTGGGTGTGAGCCATCCACAACGTGCACGATTAGATCTGACTCAGATACCTCTTCAAGCGTTGATTTGAAGGCATCGATTAATTGGTGCGGCAGGTGGCGCACAAAACCTACAGTGTCGCTAAGTGTGTAGATGCGCCCATCACTTGTTTGAGTCTTTCTTACAGTTGGATCCAAGGTTGCAAAGAGTGCGTTCTCCACCAAAACACCAGCATCGGTTAACTTGTTCAGAAGGGAAGATTTACCAGCGTTTGTGTAACCAGCGATTGCTACTGATGGAATATTAAAGCGCCGACGTTCTTGGCGCTTGGTATCTCGAGCTACCTTCATCTCGGCAATCTCGCGACGAAGTTTTGCCATCTTGTCTCTAATGCGACGGCGATCTGTCTCAATCTTTGTTTCACCTGGTCCACGGCCACCGATACCTGCACCGCCTGCTGCTCGTCCACCAACCTGACGAGAAAGTGAATCACCCCAACCGCGAAGACGTGGAAGTAGGTATGCAATCTGTGCTAACTCAACCTGCGCCTTACCTTCCTTGCTCTTTGCATGCTGGGCAAAGATATCCAGAATCAAAGCGGTTCGATCGACAACCTTTACCTTTAACTTATCTTCTAACTGGCGAAGTTGTGAAGGTGAAAGTTCACCATCACATACAACTGTGTCAGCACCGGTAGCTGCAACCACCTGCTTGAGTTCAGTTACCTTTCCAGAACCAATGTAGGTTGCCGGATCTGGTTTATCACGCCGCTGAATCAAACCTTCAAGAACTTCAGAGCCTGCAGTCTCTGCCAAAGCTTTCAGCTCTGCCAATGAGTTTTCAGCATCTTTGATTGTGCCTTCAGTCCATACCCCTACTAAAACAACACGTTCCAGTTGTAATTGGCGGTACTCAGCCTCGGAGATATCTTGCAGCTCTGTTGAAAAACCTTGCACACGACGCAGCGCATGTCGTTCAGATAGCTCCTGTGATTGATCTATCTGGCTATCTTCCTCGCTTGCATCAAACTCAGCAGCGACTCGGGCACTCTCCTTGAGTAACCTTTCAAACTCAAGATCAAACTCTTTATCCAAGTAGAAACCCCGAGATATCCACATCTCTTATTAATACTGCTGGTCCAGTTAATGTCGCATTTGAGTGCCCATCAATAGACACCTCAAGGCGCCCACCTGGCGGATTGATAATCCACGTTGCCGGAAGTTTGCCCTTTGTATGCAAGGTTGCAGCTAGGGCTACAGCGCAGGTTCCGGTGCCGCATGAACGAGTCTCGCCAGAGCCTCTCTCAAATACCCGCATATCGATTGAGTTTCCATCGGTAATCTTTACAAACTCTACATTTACACCTTCAGGGTATGAGTCTCGCGGACGAACAACAGGTGCTTCATTGAGATCACCAATCTGTGTCATATCATCAACAAACACAACCGCGTGAGGATTTCCAACACTTATGTTGTAACCATTCCAAATATGACCATTAGTTGCAGCGGTAACTGATTCACCTTCATCTGTTACCTGTCCCATATTGACTGAAATGTCATCGGTAAGGGGAACACGCAGATGCTTTACGCCATCGCGGGTGTTAATGGGAAAAATTCCTTCAGGTTGATGGCCGCGCTCTACAAGGTAGCGAGCCATCACTCGAATTCCATTGCCGCACATTTCAGCTAAAGAACCGTCGGCGTTGCGATAATCCATAAACCATTTGCCATCACGTTTGATCATGCGGATCAAGCCATCGGCACCAATGCCTGACTTTCGATCGCATATCGCGGCGGTCTGCGAGGTTGTTATTGAATGCTCATCATTGGGGTCGAAAACGAGAACAAAGTCGTTTTCGGTACCGTGGCCATATGTTGCAATCATTGAGATAGTTTATCGATT
>CALMBJ010000256.1 GCA_937860175.1 uncultured Actinomycetes bacterium | reverse complement strand
ACTTCACCTACCTTTGAAAGCTGTGTGAAGAATGGTTCAAAGGTTGATTTGGTCCAAGCTCACTCTGATTCAATGAGTAAGTATGGAGTTCAAGGAACTCCAACCGTGTTTATCAACGGTAAGAAGTGGGAGCGCACTCAAAATGAGTTCATCCTTGATGAGTTCAAGTCAGCTGTAGAGGCTGGCTAAAAACTTGCATTTAGCTATTCCAACTCCAGCACGTTCGGTGCTGGAGCTTGGCCCCTTAACGATTCACTTTTACGCGCTCTGCATCATCACCGGAATAGCGATCGCCATTTGGTTAGGCGGCAAGCGTTTCCAGTACAAAACTATTCAAGGTCAATCGGTTGTATCCGAGGTTGCAATAGTTGCGGTTCCCTCTGGAATCATCGGCGGGCGTATTTATCATGTGATCTCATCTCCAAACGCTTACTTTGGCAGCGGAGGTCAACCCATTGATGCATTCAAGATTTGGGAGGGTGGCCTCGGTATTTGGGGCGCGATCTCAATTGGATTGCTCGGTGCATACCTTCGCTATAGATCTCTAGCTCACACAGTGGAACTTCCATCATTTGCTGTTTTTGCAGATGCGCTAGCGCCTGGAATTTTATTTGCACAAGCTATTGGACGCTTTGGAAATTGGTTTAATGGCGAGCTCTTTGGAAGACCTTTAGATTCTTGGTGGGCCCTTGAAATTCCTATGCGTTATCGACCAAATGGGTATACCGAGTTTGAAACCTTCCACCCTACATTTTTATATGAAGCGATTTGGTGCACCGTAATCGCAATAGTGATTTTAAAGTTTGGCAACAAACTTAAGGCTGGTCAGTCATTTGCGCTCTATGTTGCAACATACTGCCTAGGCCGCTTCTTCATTGAGTTGATTCGTATCGATACCGCCAACACCATTGCCGGTCTTCGAGTAAATGTCTGGGTGAGCGTGCTTGTTGGTGCAGGTGCTGCCCTCTACTTTGCTCGAGCCTCTAAAAGAATTCAGTAACTCTGAGGTAGGCTCTCAAACATGAGTTTGGAAGAGGTCTACCAACGAAACAAGGAACACCGCACCCATCGCGCAGGCTGGCTGCGTGCTGCAGTCCTTGGTGCAAATGATGGCCTCGTTTCAACTGCAGCTCTAATGATCGGTGTGGCTGCTGCGCAAAAGCAGGATTTTCTAATTACCGCAGGAGTTGCTGGCATTACCGCAGGAGCAATGTCTATGGCTGTGGGTGAGTACATCTCGGTGCGCTCTCAAAATGATATTGAAGAATCAGATCGCTTAATTGAAATCGCACACCTTGCGGCAAATCCTGAAGATGAGTTAACAGAGCTTCAACATATTTACATTGATCGAGGTTTATCTCCAGAGTTAGCGATGCAGGTAGCGGTTGCGATGCACCAAAAGGATCCACTTGAAGCCCATCTACGTGATGAGCTGGGCCAGCAACCAAGTACAAAGGCGCGTCCAGTACAGGCAGCAGCAGCCTCTGCCATCTCATTTACTTTGGGCGGGCTCATTCCATTTGCGGGGGCCTTTGCACCAACTCTGGGCACGAAGGCGTGGAGCATCGTTGGATTTACCCTTGCAGGTCTTGCCCTAACCGGGCTTATCTCAGCACGAACCGCTGGATCAAAGCTGCTCGCGCCAACCTTGCGTGTGCTCGCGGGCGGCTCGCTCGGAATGCTCATCACCGCTGGCATTGGCCGAGTCGCGCACATTTCTGGTCTCTAGGTAACCTGGCAGCTCTCTAAATTACCCGGCTTTAACTCTTCCTATGGGCCTTCTTGTTGCTACGATTTCGCCCTAAGCAGTGAGCACCACGGGCCAAGGTTGTCCCTTTTCATGTAAGGACAAATCTGTAGGAGCGCCCCATGGCACTTGCATCCAATTATCCACAGGCACAGGGACTCTATGACCCTGCCGCCGAACATGATGCCTGTGGCGTTGCCATGGTTGCAACGCTCAACAAGGTTGCAACTCACCACATAGTTTCTCAGGCGCTTACCGCACTTCGAAATATGGAACACCGCGGTGCATCAGGTGCCGAACCAGATAGCGGTGATGGTGCAGGAATTCTTATTCGTATTCCAGATGCTTACTTTCAAGCTGTAGTTGATTTCAAACTTCCGGCAGCAGATGCATATGCAACTGGAATCGCATTTATCGCAAAGGGTGCAGATGTTAAGGGCGAGATCGCAAAGATCGCCGATGAAGAAGGCCTTGTTGTCCTGGGGTGGCGTGAAGTTCCAATTAACCCATCATCACTTGGAAAGACGGCGCTGTCAGTTATGCCAGATTTCCAGCAACTCTTTATCGCCGGAAAGAATGGCGAAACGGGAATAAACCTTGATCGTCTAGCTTTTTGCCTTCGCAAAAGAGCTGAGCATGCTTTAGATCTTTACTTCCCATCATTGTCTTCACAGACAATTGTTTACAAGGGAATGCTTACAACAGGCCAGCTAGAGGAGTTCTTCCCGGAGCTCTCCGATGAAAGAGTTGTTTCACCACTTGCTCTTGTTCACTCTCGCTTTTCGACTAATACCTTCCCATCATGGCCACTTGCCCACCCATACCGATTTATTGCCCACAACGGTGAAATTAACACTGTAAAGGGAAATCGCAATTGGATGCGCGCTCGCGAATCCTTACTTGAGAGCGATCTCATTCCTGGTGACCTCAAGAGATTATTTCCAATTGTCGAAATGTCAGGCTCTGACTCTGCCTCATTTGATGAGGTACTTGAGCTTTTGTACCTAGGTGGTCGCTCACTTCCACATGCTGTGTTGATGATGATTCCAGAGGCTTGGGAAAACCATGCAACGATGCCGCAGAACCGTCGCGACTTCTATGCATTCCATGCATCGATGATGGAGCCTTGGGATGGACCAGCTTGTGTAACTTTCACAGATGGTCATCAAGTTGGCGCAGTGCTTGATCGCAATGGATTACGCCCATCTCGTTATTGGGTTACCAAGGATGGAATGGTTGTTCTTGCATCAGAGGTTGGCGTTCTAGATATTCCTGCTGAAAATGTTGAACGCAAGGGTCGCTTACAGCCAGGAAAAATGTTCTTAGTTGATATTGAACAGGGTCGAATCATTGAAGATGGCGAGATCAAAGATGGTTTAGCAAATGCAGCGCCATATGGAGATTGGCTACACGCAGGAATCGTTAAGCTCAGTGAGCTTCCTGCACGTGAACACATTGTGTATCCACACTCATCTGTTGTTCGTCGTCAACGTGCATTTGGTTATACCGAAGAAGATCTACGTATCTTGGTTACACCAATGGCAAAGAGCGGTATGGAGCCACTTGGTTCTATGGGAACAGATACTCCAATCGCAGCACTTTCGGAAAAGCCGCGTTTAATCTTTGATTACTTCTCACAACTTTTTGCACAAGTTACCAACCCACCACTAGATGCGATTCGCGAAGAGTTGGTTACAAGCCTCGGCACATCTATGGGTCCAGAGCACAATCTGCTTGATCCAGGACCAAGTAGCTGCCGTCAGATTTCGCTAGCCTTCCCAGTAATTGATAATGATGAGCTGGCAAAGATCATTCACGTTAATGCTGATGGAGATCATCCAGGTCTAGGTGCTCATGTAATCAGAGGTCTTTTCAGTATCGCCGATGGGGGAGACTCGCTCCGCGAAAGATTGAATGAGATTAAAGCCGAAGTTTCACAGGCTATTAATGATGGTGCTCGCATTATTGTTTTGTCAGATCGTGATGGCGACGCCGAAAATGCCCCAATTCCCTCTTTACTTCTAACATCGGCAGTTCACCATCACTTGATCCGCGAAAAGACTCGCACCACTGTTGGTCTTGTTGTTGAGGCCGGAGATGTTCGTGAGGTTCACCATGTTGCACTTCTTATCGGATATGGCGCTGCCTGTGTAAACCCATATCTAGCGATGGAGTCTGCAGAAGATTTGGTTCTTCAAGGTGTAATTACCGGCATCACTCCCGAAAAAGCTGTCAAGAATTTAATCAAGAGTCTTGGCAAGGGCGTGCTCAAGGTAATGTCAAAGATGGGTATCAGCACCATTGCTTCTTACACGGGTGCTCAGGTTTTTGAAGCGATTGGTTTGTCGCAAGAGGTGGTCGATGAATACTTTGTCGGAACAACCTCTCGTCTTGGTGGAGTTTCACTTGATGTAATTGCGCAAGAGACAATCTCCCGTCATCACATCGCATATCCACCTGGGGGAGAAGTACCAGGTACTAAGCGCTTACCTATCGGCGGCGAGTACCAGTGGCGTCGTGAAGGTGAACCTCACCTCTTTGATCCAGAGACCGTCTTTACATTGCAGCATTCAACGCGCAATAAGCGTTACGACGTATTCAAGCGTTATACAGATCGGGTTAATGAGCAAAGCAAGCGTCTGATGACCTTGCGCGGCTTGTTCCAATTTAAAGAGGGTGTAAATCCACCTATCTCTGTTGATGAGGTAGAACCAATCAGCGCCATCATCAAGCGTTTCTCAACTGGTGCCATGTCCTACGGCTCTATCTCAGCCGAAGCTCATGAAACCCTTGCTATCGCTATGAATCGCCTTGGAGGAAAATCCAACACCGGCGAAGGTGGCGAAGAGGTTGAACGTAATATCCCCATGGCAAATGGTGATTCAAAGCGTTCTGCAATTAAGCAGGTTGCATCAGGTCGCTTTGGTGTAACAAGTAATTACTTGGTCAATAGCGATGATATTCAAATCAAGATTTCGCAAGGTGCAAAGCCAGGCGAGGGTGGTCAGCTTCCTGGTAACAAGGTGTACCCATGGATCGCTAAGGCGCGATACTCAACACCTGGTGTTGGTCTGATTTCACCTCCACCTCATCACGATATTTACTCAATCGAAGATCTTGCGCAACTCATTCATGATCTTAAGAATGCAAATAAAAATGCACGTGTGCATGTAAAGCTTGTCGCCGAAGTTGGAGTTGGAACAGTTGCCGCAGGTGTCTCAAAGGCACATGCCGATGTTGTCTTGATTTCAGGTCATGATGGTGGAACAGGTGCATCACCACTGACATCACTTAAGCATGCGGGTGCACCATGGGAGCTAGGTCTTGCTGAGACTCAGCAGACATTGCTACTGAATGGCTTGCGTGATCGCATCGTTGTTCAAACAGATGGTCAATTAAAGACCGGGCGTGATGTTGTTATCGCAGCGCTACTTGGCGCAGAAGAGTATGGCTTTGCAACCGCACCGCTTGTTGTATCTGGTTGCATCATGATGCGCGTATGTCACTTAGATACATGCCCAGTAGGTGTTGCAACCCAAAATCCAGAGCTTCGCAAAAAATTCACTGGCAAGCCTGAGTTTGTCGAGACATTCTTTGAATACATCGCCGAAGAGGTGCGAGAGATCTTGGCTCAGTTGGGCTTCCGAACACTTCAAGAAGCGATTGGCCATGTCGAGTATCTCGATACTCGCAAGGCGGTAGATCACTGGAAGGCAGCTGGCTTAAACCTTGAGCCGCTCTTGGTGCGCCCAGATGTTGATAGCGCACTTCATAACACCGTCAAGCAGGACCATGGTCTAGATGCTGCCCTTGATAACAAGTTAATCGAATTGGCCCAACCCGCTTTAACAAAGGGCGAGCCAGTAACAATTGATTTGCCTGTTCGAAATGTAAATCGCACCGTAGGAACAATGCTCGGTGCAGAGGTAACACGTAAGTACGGCGCAGATGGATTGCCTGCTGGCACTATCGATGTCACCTTGCATGGATCTGCCGGACAATCACTAGGAGCCTTTATTCCTCGTGGCGTAGCTATTCGCCTCTATGGAGACTCCAATGATTATGTTGGTAAGGGAATTTCAGGTGGTCGTGTTGTCGTGCGTCCAGATGTAAAGGCAACCTTTCCGTCACAAGAGAATGTGATTGCTGGAAATGTTATTGGATATGGCGCAACAGCTGGTGAAATCTTTATCCGTGGAATAGTCGGAGAACGATTCTGTGTTCGTAACTCAGGAGCACTTGCCATCGTTGAAGGTATTGGCGATCATGGCTGTGAGTACATGACTGGTGGAACGGTAATTGTTCTTGGTCGAACTGGCAGAAATATCGCAGCCGGAATGTCAGGCGGACGAGCATTTGTTTTGGATCTTGATACCGCAAATGTGAATGCAGATATGGTCGATGTTCTCACTGTGCCAGATGACCAGAAAGAGTTACTGAAAGATCACATCTCAAAGTACTTTGCCGAAACTGGATCTGAGGTTGCACACGCTCTCTTGAAGGATTGGGAGAAGGGCGTTGCTCGAATTTCATTGATTATGCCGCGCGATTACGCACGTGTGCTTGCTGCCATGGAGCGCGCAACACGTGAAGGTCTACCGGTAGATGCACTAGTAATGGAGGTTGCAGCAAATGGCTGATCCAAAGGGCTTTATGACTACGCCACGCGAAACTCCCAAGCGTCGACCAGTTGATGTTCGCATCAAGGATTGGCGCGAAGTATATGAGCCACAAAGCTTTGAGCATCTTCAAAAGCAAGCTGGTCGTTGCATGGATTGCGGTATTCCTTTCTGTCACAACGGCTGTCCGCTAGGAAATCTCATTCCTGAATGGAATGACCTGATGTACCGTGGCGACAAAAATGAAGCGATCGATCGCCTGCATGCAACCAATAACTTTCCCGAGTTCACCGGTCGTTTATGTCCGGCCCCATGTGAAACCGCATGTGTTGTCGGAATCAATCGTGACGCGGTAACGATTAAGCAGATCGAACTTCGCACAATTGAAGAGGCCTTTGGTGCGGGCAATGTGAAGCCAATGGCGCCAGATCGCCTAACCGGAAAGACGATTGCTGTTATTGGTTCGGGACCTGCGGGATTAGCAGCGGCCCAACAACTTACTCGAGCTGGCCATACAGTTGCTGTATACGAGCGGGCCGACAAAATCGGTGGACTTTTGCGTTACGGAATTCCAGAGTTCAAAATGGAAAAGCACATTCTCGATCGCCGGTTAGAGCAAATGGAGAAAGAGGGAACACGTTTTCGTCCAGGTGTTGATGTTGGAAATGAGTTAACTGGATCTGATCTTCGTCGCAAGTACGACGCGGTGGTCTTAGCGGTTGGATCTACACAATGGCGTGATCTCTCAATTAAGGGTCGCGAACTCAAGGGTGTTTATCAAGCGATGGAGTTTTTGCCATGGGGAAATAAGCAAGCCTTAGGTGAGATTGAAACACCTCCAATTAATGTTGCAGGTAAGCATGTTGTAATTCTCGGCGGAGGCGATACCGGTGCAGATTGCCTAGGAACATCTGTTCGTCAAGGTGCTGCAAGTGTGACTCAGCTAGAGATCATGCCTCGCCCAAGTGATGAACGTCCATCAGGACAACCATGGCCGACCTACCCAATGATTTATCGTGTGTCTAGCGCACATGAAGAAAAAGATAATCGTTTGTTCTCTGTCAGCACCGAGGAGTTCTTGGGTGATGGCAATGGCAATCTGCGCGCTATCAAGATTGTCGAAACTCAATTTGTAAATGGAAAGTTTGAGCCAGTACCCGGAACTGAAAAGGAAATCCCATGTGATTTTGTTTTCATGGCGATGGGATTCACAGGGCCAGAAAAATCATCACTGATTACCCAACTATCTGTTGAGCTAGATGATCGTGGCAATATCAGGCGAGATGAGAACTTCCAAACATCTGAAGAAGGAATCTTCGTTGCCGGAGATGCAGGTCGCGGACAATCACTAATCGTCTGGGCAATTGCAGAAGGCCGAAGTGCAGCAGCAGCGGTTGATAGATATCTCACTGGGCGCACACAACTTCCATCGCCCATAGAGCCAACCGACCGTCCACTAATGGTTTAAGGTACATACATGCGTAGAGCGAAGATTGTTTGCACCATGGGTCCTGCCGTTGAATCTGCTGAAAAGGTTGCAGAGCTGATCGAAGCGGGTATGAATATGGCCCGCTTGAACCTTTCTCATGGTGGTTACGATGAACACCAAAACCGTCTCGACCGAGTTCGAGAAGCGGCAAAGGCGGCTGGAAAGCCAGTTGCAATTCTTGTAGATCTTCAAGGTCCGAAGATTCGTTTGGCACGTTTTGCTAATGGTCCGCATGAGTTGGAACGCGGCGACATCTTTACAATAACAACAGATGAGGTTGAAGGAACCAAGGATCGCGTTGGAACGACTTACAAAGGATTACCTGGAGATTGCAAGCCAGGAGATCGCATCCTGATTGATGATGGCAAGGTAACTGTTGAGGTTGTAGAAGTTAAGGGCAACGATGTTGTCACTAAGGTGATTCAGCCAGGTGCGGTTAGTAACAACAAGGGAATCAATCTTCCAGGTGTTGCGGTCTCAGTGCCCGCACTTTCGGAAAAAGACAAAGAGGATCTTCGTTGGGGTATGAAGGCTGGCGCAGATTTCATCGCGCTCTCATTTGTTCGCAACGCTGCAGATATTGATGATGTGCATGCGATCATGGATGAGGTTGGTTTTCGAGTTCCAGTCATCGCAAAGATCGAAAAGCCACAAGCTGTAGCTAACCTCGAAGAAATTGTCGCCGCATTTGATGGCATCATGGTTGCACGTGGAGATCTAGGTGTTGAACTTCCAATTGAAGAGGTCCCACTAGTTCAAAAGCGTTGTATCGAGTTGGCACGAGAAGCTGCAAAGCCGGTAATTGTTGCAACTCAAATGCTTGATTCAATGATTACAAACTCATCACCTACTCGTGCTGAAGCTACCGACTGTGCAAACGCGGTTCTAGATGGCGCAGATGCGCTGATGTTGTCTGGTGAAATCTCGGTGGTCGCCTTTGCATTAGAAGATGTTAAGACGATGG
>CALMBJ010000255.1 GCA_937860175.1 uncultured Actinomycetes bacterium | reverse complement strand
ATTATTTACAGATGCGCATCTTGATGTTCCACTGGATTACGAAGGTGTAGCTGCAGCTGGTTCAATGCTTGGAACTAAAGCACTTCAAATCTTTGATGAAACAACTTGTGTAGTGCGCGCGGTACTTCGCTGGACTGAGTTTTACAAGCACGAGTCATGTGGAAAGTGCACACCTTGCCGTGAAGGTACTTGGTGGTTGGTACAGATTCTTCGTGATCTTGAAGAAGGTAAGGGCACCGAAGCAGATCTTGCTAAGTTGCTCGATCTCTGCGACAACATCATGGGCCGTTCATTCTGTGCACTTGGTGATGGAGCAACAAGCCCAATCACATCTTCAATTAAGTATTTCCGTGACGAGTACATCGCACACGTAACAAATGGTTCATGCCCATTTGATCCAGTTGCATCAACACTATTTGTTGGGGCAGGTGCATAAGTGAGTACTGAAGTTTCAGAGATGATTACCCTTGTAATTGATGGTTTTGAAGTAACTGTTCCAAAGGGAACCTTAGTTATTCGTGCCGCAGAACAACTTGGTATTCAAATTCCACGTTTTTGTGATCACCCACTTCTTGATCCAGTTGGTGCCTGCCGTCAATGTTTGGTTGATATTGAAATCAATGGTCGCGCATTCCCAAAGCCACAGGCTTCCTGCACGATTCCGGTAGAAACAGGAATGATCGTAAAGACCCAATTAACCTCACCTGTCGCTGAAAAAGCACAGCGTGGAGTTATGGAGCTTTTGCTTGTAAACCACCCACTTGATTGCCCAGTGTGTGACAAGGGTGGTGAGTGCCCACTTCAGAACCAAGCGATGAGTAATGGTCAGGGCTCATCACGTTTTGAGGGCGTAAAGCGCACATTTGAAAAGCCAATCAACATTTCATCACAGGTGCTGCTTGATCGTGAGCGTTGCGTTCTTTGTGCACGATGCACACGTTTCTCAGAGCAGATTGCCAGCGATCCATTTATTACTTTGAATGAACGCGGTGCATTGCAACAAGTTGGTATCTATGAAAACCAACCGTTCGAGTCATACTTTTCTGGAAACACGGTTCAAATCTGTCCAGTAGGTGCACTTACCGGTGCGGCTTATCGCTTCCGTGCACGTCCATTTGATTTAGTTTCAACTCCTTCAGCATGTGAGCACTGTGCATCAGGTTGCGATATGCGTACCGATGTTCGTCGTGGAAAGACTTTGCGTCGCTTAGCTGGAGAAGATGCATCAGTTAATGAAGAGTGGAACTGCGATAAGGGTCGTTGGGCATTTAAGTATGTGACAGCGGTTGATCGCCTAAAGGTTCCAATGATCCGCAATGCATCTGGTGAACTTGTTGAATCCTCATGGCCAGAGGCACTCGCTGTAGCTGCTGAAGGACTTAAGTCTGCAAAGGCTGCTGTTCTTGTAGGTGGACGTGCAACCCATGAAGATGCATACGGTTACAGCAAGTTTGCTCGTGTTGCATTAGGTACAAATGACATTGATTTCCGTTCACGTCTTGCATCAGATGAAGAGCGTGAATTCATCGCTGCACGTGTTGCTGGTTCATCAACGACATACCGTGACATCGATAAGGCGGATCAGATCCTTCTTGTTGGCTTTGAGCCAGAAGAAGAGTCACCAATTGTTTTCTTGCGTATCAATAAGCAGTTCCGCAAGCGTGCTTTGAAGGTTGTCTCAATCGGTTCTAAGGAATCAATTGCTGTAGGCAAGCTAAAGGCTGAGTTTGTGAAGGTTGCCCCAGGTCAAGAAGCTGCAGCAATTGCTGCGCAGAAGCTGACTGAAAAATCTGTGATTCTTGTTGGCGAACGTGCCGCTGAAAGTGCAGGCGCACTTACAGCTGTAGCTGCTCTTGCAGATTCAACAGGTGCAAAACTTGCTTGGATTCCTCGTCGCGCAGGTGAGCGCGGAGCGATTGAAGCTGGCGCAATTGGCAACCTTCTACCTGGTGGCCGTCCAGTAACAGATGCGGCTGCTCGTGTAGATATCGCAGCGGTATGGAACACAGATTCAATTCCTTCTGAAATTGGTCGCTCAACTTCACAGATCATTGATGCGGTAAATGCCGGTCAGATCGGTGCGCTATTGGTTGGTGGAGTTGATCCACTTGATGGCGATAACAGCGGCGCAGCACTTTCAGCTCTTGATAAGGCCTTTGTTGTCTCACTTGAAATTGCACCTAGTGCTGTAACAGCTAGAGCAAATGTTGTTTTGCCAGTTGCGGCTGTTACTGAAAAATCAGGATCGTTTTTGAACTGGGAAGGTCGTGCTCGATCATTTGATGCAGCGGTCGCTGATTCACTCAACCGCAGCGATTTGCGAATCCTTTCAATGATCGCTGAAGAGATGGGAATCTCTTTGAACCTTGGAACGGTAACTGCAG
Organism: uncultured Actinomycetes bacterium; assembly: GCA_937860175.1. Lineage (GTDB taxonomy): Bacteria > Actinomycetota > Actinomycetes > Nanopelagicales > Nanopelagicaceae > Planktophila. Next base: position 968 of record CALMBJ010000255.1, on the reverse strand, counting down.
CAGCTAGGGAGATCGCATCTCTTGGTGCTTGGGATGGCGCTCGTGCAAACTTCAACAAGGTCGCACCGCAGGCACAACCATCATTAAACAATGATCAGGCTTTGATCACTTCTTGGCGTCGCTTGTTAGATCTTGGAACTTTGCAAGAGGGCGAAGAGCACCTTGCTGGAACCGCTCGCAGAACAGTTGCGGTTATTTCGCCAAAGCGCGCTCAAACAATGGGTGTAGTTGATGGAGATCTGCTGAAGATCTCAACAGCACAGGGTTCTGTAACCCTTTCGGCGGTAGTTGAGAACATTCATGATGATGCTGTTTGGGCGCCTCGTAACTCACGTGGTTCTCAATTGTTGGTAAACCTAGGCGTCGCACATGGCGCAGTAGTTACGGTGGTGAAGGCATGACAAATGCAGAGCTAATTGCAGCAGATCCAGGCTGGCTAATCACAGTCAAAGCCTTTATGGTCTTTGGAATCTGCGTACTGCTGACACTGATGGCGGTATGGGGAGAGCGTCGCTTGGTTGCTCGCATGCAACAACGCCCAGGACCAAACCGTGTTGGCCCATTTGGTTTGATTCAATCACTGGCAGATGGCGTAAAACTTGCACTTAAGGAAGACATTATTCCTACAGCTGCAGACAAAATTGTTTTTGTTATGGCGCCAATCATTAGTGCAACAGCAGCATTTATGGCCTTTGCAGTAATTCCAATTACAGGCGAGGTTAATTTGTTTGGCAAGCAGACCGCTATGCAGCTCACTGATTTACCGGTCGGAGTTCTTTACATCCTCGCCGTTGCCGCAGTTGGTGTTTACGGAATTGTTTTGGCTGGTTGGTCTTCCGGATCAACTTATCCATTGCTTGGTGGTCTTCGCTCAAGTGCTCAAGTTATTTCATATGAAATTGCTATGGGACTCTCACTTGTTGCTGTATTTATCTACGCAGGTTCGATGTCAACATCTGAGATCGTCG
>CALMBJ010000254.1 GCA_937860175.1 uncultured Actinomycetes bacterium | reverse complement strand
CTACACAGAGTAGATCGTCGGCAGCGTCAGATGTGTATAAGAGACAGTCCTGCAGTAGAGATCGTAAGAAGTAAGTCGGTGAGGATTGAATCCAAGGCGATCGCTTATGCAGATGGCGAACGAATTGGACAGCTACCAGTATCGGCAGAGTGCATACCAGGTGCAATCAGGAGCTGGGTCGCATGACTACTCCCGCCGAAAGATACGCCGCTGCCAAGCTCAGGGGTCAACATCCAGTCACAACCGAGTTTCTACTTACCTTTGATTTTGAGTTTGATCCTTTTCAGGTGACAGCTTGTCACGCAGTTGAGGATGGAAAAGGTGTTTTAGTTGCCGCTCCGACTGGTGCTGGAAAGACTGTGGTCGGAGAGTTCGCCGCCTATTTTGCTTTACAGGCAGGTAAAAAGTGTTTCTACACCACACCGATTAAGGCACTATCCAATCAAAAGTACTCTGAGTTTGTTGCAAAGTTTGGCGAGGATCGAGTTGGATTATTAACCGGCGATACAAGCATTAATGGTGAAGCAGATATCTTGGTGATGACAACTGAGGTGCTACGAAACATGTTGTACGCAGGCTCAAATACCTTGACCAATCTGGGCTGTGTTGTGATGGATGAGGTTCATTATTTGGCAGATAAGTTCCGTGGGGCGGTATGGGAAGAGGTTCTCATTCACCTCATGGAAAGTGTGCAGGTGATCTCGCTCTCGGCAACGGTTTCAAATGCTGAAGAGTTTGGCGAATGGCTCGGTGAGGTTCGCGGCGAGACCGAGGTAATCGTGAGTGAGATCCGACCGATTCCACTCTTTCAACATGTATTAATCGGAAGTCGATTGATGGATCTATTTGAGCAGCCAGGAAAGATAAATCCTGAGATTCTTCAACGTGAACGAGAAGCCATTAGACGATCATCCCTTGGTCGAAATCGAAGAGGTCGTTTTGCCGAGCCATCAGATCGTATGAGTCGCGCTGAAATTATCGAAAAACTTCAAAGAGAAAATCTCTTGCCCGCAATCACCTTTATCTTCTCTAGGGTTGGTTGTGATGCCGCGGTTAAACAATGTTTACACGCTGGCCTACGTCTGACATCTCCTGAGGAGCGAGTTGAAATCCGCCAAACCGCACTTAGATATACGCAAAATATCGCAGAAGAGGATCTAGAGGTTCTTGGATTTGATGAATGGTTGACCGCACTTGAGCGTGGTATCGCCGCTCATCATGCCGGTCTTCTGCCCAGCTTTAAGGGGGCGGTAGAGGATCTTTTCCAACGCGGACTTGTTAAAGCGGTCTTTGCGACTGAAACCTTGGCCCTTGGAATCAATATGCCCGCGCGAACAGTTGTTTTAGAAAAACTCATTAAGTTCAATGGTGAGGCACATGTGCCAATCACACCAGGGGAGTACACGCAATTAACTGGTCGCGCTGGTAGACGAGGAATTGATATTGAAGGTAATGCGGTAATTCAATGGTCACCAACCGTTGATTCCGCCTCTGCCGCAGGTCTTGCCTCAACGCGAACATACCCACTGCGTTCATCCTTTTCTCCCACATATAACATGGCGATTAACCTCATCTCCAGATTTGGTCGCGAGACCGCTCGTCGTTCCCTTGAATCATCCTTTGCGCAGTTCCAAGCAGATCGTGCTGTTGTAGGCCTTACTCGACAGATTCGAAAAAATGAGGGGCTGATCAACGAGTTGATGAAAGATGCGCAATGTCATCTTGGTGATTTTGCTGAGTACGCACGCCTCCGTCGCTCCATCAAAGAGGTGGAGGTTCTGCTTAGCCGACGCGATCAGCGAAAAACCTTTGACAATCGACAGCGCGGCCACCTCGAAGGTGAGTTATCTGATCTACGCAAGAGTTTGAAGGCGCATTCATGTCATGGTTGTGCAGAGCGTGAAGATCATGCACGCCTTGCTGAAAGAGCTGGTCGACTCACACGTGAAAATGATGGCCTGATAACCAGAGTAGAGAATCGAACGCACGTCATTGCAAAGACCTTCGACCAGATCTGCCAGGTACTTGATCATCTTCAGTACATCGATGGCGAAAAGCCAACAGTTCAAGGAAAGATTTTGACCAAGATTTACGCTGAATCTGATCTATTGCTAACAGAGTCCATCCGTAGGGGATTACTGGATGATCTCAACGCTAGTGAGCTGCTTTCCGTAGTTTCATGCATGATCTTTGAATCACGTTCTCAAGAGAATCTTGCACCGAAGATGCCAAGTCAGAAGGTAACTTCGACCTTGACCGAGATCATCTCCCTGTGGGCGTCGCTCGAGAAGATTGAGAATGATTTTGGGGTAAAGACACAACGAGAGCCAGATGCAGGGTTCTGCTTCATCTCTTACAAATGGGCAAGCGGCAACTCTCTCAATAGCGTTCTTAAGGGCAGCGACATGTCAGTGGGTGACTTTGTTCGCTCTACAAAGCAGCTAGTGGATCTGCTCAATCAAATAGGTGGCGCAAGTGAAAAACTTCGCCCAGTCTGTAAGGATGCGGTCAAGCGAATCGATCGCGGGGTAGTTGCCTATCTAATGGGGGATGTATGACCTTAATGCTCTTAGATAGCGCCTCGCTTTGGTATCGCGCTTACTACGGAATGCCGGACACATTACTGGCACCTGATGGAACCTCGGTCAATGCAGTTCGCGGCTACATCGATATGACTGCGCGTTTGATGAATGTCTATAAACCCGATCGCTTAGTTGCCTGTCTTGATGGAGATTGGCGACCAAGTTGGAGGGTAGATATCTTTCCTGATTACAAAGCAAATCGCTTGGAAGAGGAGGGCGAAGAAGAGGAAGAGCCAGAGACATTAACTCCGCAGATTCCTATCCTTCTCGACCTGCTTGATCTCTTTGGAATTCCAGTGGTTGGTGTTGATGATTACGAGGCTGATGATGTCATGGCAACCTATGCCGAAATTGAAAAAGGACCAATCCGTATCGTCACCGGCGATCGAGATTTATTTCAAATGGTTGATGATAAACGTGATATTAAGGTGGTTTACCTTGCAAAAGGTATATCCCAACATGATTTAGTTGATATCAAATATGTTTCAGATAAGTACTCAATTCCAGGTGATCGTTACGATCTCTTTGCGATGTTTCGTGGCGATCCATCTGATGGACTACCTGGAGTAAAAGGAATCGGTGAAAAGGGCGCGGCTGTTATCGCAAACAACTTCGCCACTGTTGAAGAAGCCTTGGAAGGTGCGCAACAAGCGCATCAATCTCTCCCTCCTGCTCTTGCAAAAAAGATTATTGCCGGAGCTGAATACCTCAAGATTGCCCCCAAGTTGGTTCGAGTAGCACGAGATGCGCCGTTACCAAAGGTTGACCTTTCACTTCCGAAAGCGCCAGCAGATTTATCAGCGATCTATCAGTTTAAGGAGCGTTACGCGCTAGGTGCGAGCGTTGATCGTTTGATCAGTGCATTAGGTTGGTAGCGCTACTACTTTCCGCCCTTTCTGGAGCGCTTCTCTCCGCCGCCTTTGAGCCGGTGGGTAAGTGGTGGGTAGCACCGATAGCGCTTGCTGCCCACATCTACGCCTTATCAATCTCATCAAGAAAGGTTGCATCAACCTTCATCTTTGCATTAACTCTTAATCTCATTGTGTTGCATTGGAGTAGCACCTTTGTAGGCTCTATTCCATGGTTGATTCTTGCCATCGGTATGTCACTTTTCTATCTTCCTTTAGCTTTGGTCTCACGTTGGGGAGTGGCTGCATACCCACTTATTTACATAGCACTTGAAGAGCTTCGTAACAGATTTCCATTCGGGGGATTTGGATGGGTACGAATCGCCTACACCCAGGCTGATGCACCTTTTTCAAAGATGGCAGCTATCGGTGGAGCATCAGCGCTATCGGCACTAACAGTATTGATCGCGTTAATACTCTTCTATAGCCTTAAGCGAAGGTTTTCACTCATAACATTTTTGCCTTTCTTGCTCTTGTTGATACCAGTTAATCTTTCAACGGTAGGAACAAGTAATGTTTTGATGATTCAGGGCAATGTGCCTCAGCTAGGTTTGGATTTCAACTCTCGTGCTAAAGCGGTATTCAATAATCATTTTGAGCGAACCCAAATGGAGTTAGCAAAAGATCCCAATGTCGACTTTATTCTCTGGCCGGAAAACTCTGTTGATGTTGATCCATTTCTCAACAATGATGTAAAA
>CALMBJ010000253.1 GCA_937860175.1 uncultured Actinomycetes bacterium | reverse complement strand
TAGATCGTCGGCAGCGTCAGATGTGTATAAGAGACAGGCATAGACCTCGGCATCAGGATCATTGCTTGCTCTGACCAAACGCACGATATGTCGTGAAATACCGCGTTTTTCGGCAAGGGCAGGATCCTCGGGCCACTCTTCAAGCGGCAGGTGCCACGGTAGGCCGGTAACTGCTGCGATCTCCTCGCCTAAGCCTGTAATGCGCAATGCCATAGCAGCATTCTCTCTTATAAATGTGTCGAGAACATGAACACCACGTCTCTATAAGTGTGATCTATTCACTTTAGAATGTCCTTATGGCTATTTCACAGCGCATCAAGAAGGCAACTGCTCGACCACCTAAGGCAGAAAAGGTAGCTCCTGAATATGGAACTATGGGAGCTCCTATTAATCGCTCCCATCCTTTTTACTTCGGTTTTGTTGCAACACTAGGTGCGCTAACTGCAATCTTGCTCATGCGTGCAGCCGGAAGTGTAAGTCAAATACTTGTACTCATTCTCATCGCGTTGTTCCTGGCAATGGGTTTGAATCCTGCGGTTGAGGCTTTGCGAAAGCGAAACCTGTCACGCAGTGCTGCGGTCACAGTTATCTTCTCTTCAGTCATTCTCTTTGTGATCTTCTTTTCACTTGTGGTTGTCCCTCCGGTCATTAGCCAAGGTACTAATCTCATTGAGTCAGGGCCACAACTTCTTCAAGATTTAATGAAGAATGAAACAATCAACCAGCTCAATACTCAGTATGGCTTAATCGACACCTTGCAGGAAAGATTAAGAGCGGTAACTTCAGATGGAACATTATTGATTTCTACCTTTGGTGGCGTTATTGGGGTTGGAAAATCTGTGCTTTCAGGTTTCTTCACCGCTCTCACAATTTTGGTCTTAACTCTCTACTTCATCACCTCTTTACCTCAGGCGGTAAATCTTGGACTCTCACTTGTTCCTGCGAGCCGTCGTGACCGAGTCGGTTTGCTAACCAATGCAGTTATTGCACGTGTTGGCTCATTCGTAGGTAGTCAGATCGTCATTGCAGCCATGGCTGCTGTTTTTGTAACAATACTGTCGATGATTCTTGGGCTTCCTTCACCCTTTGCTATAGGCATGTTTATTCTTGTCGCTGCACTGATTCCGCTGATTGGTCACTTCATTGGAGCGGGAATGTTCACCTTGATTGCTTTGTCACAATCATTAGCGATTGGCATTATCGCTTTTGTTGCCTATGTCGTTTACGTACAGATTGAGAACTACGT